>JBKJXT010000389.1:0-6018 GCA_046716205.1 Actinomycetota bacterium | reverse complement strand
AGAGACGGCCGCGCGCGTCGCGATCGGCGTCGTCTGTAAGGCGTTCCTCGCGCACCTGGACGTGCAGGTGCTGTCGCACACGATCGCGATCGGCGACATCGACGCTGCCCCCGGCGCGCTGCCTGTTCCCGCGGATCTCGAGGCGCTGGACGCGTCACCGATGCGCTCGCTGGACGCCAAGGTAACCGAGCGCTGGGTGAAGCTCATCGAGGACATGCGCAGGCAAGGCGACACCCTGGGCGGGGTGAGTGAGATCCTCGCCTACGGGGTTCCATCGGGCGTCGGCTCGCACGTCCAATGGGATCGGCGCCTCGATGCCGAGCTTGCGCTCGCGATCATGTCGATCCAGGCGATCAAAGGGGTTGAGATCGGACCCGCGATGGAGGTGGCACGCTCGCCCGGCTCGAACGCGCACGACGAGATCGGCTGGTCTGGATCGGACTTCACCCGCGCGACCGATCGCTCGGGCGGGACCGAAGGCGGCATCTCGACCGGTCAGGTCATCCGCGTGCGTGCGGCGATGAAGCCGCTGTCCTCGCTCGCGCGGTCGCTCCCCACCGTGGATATCCGCACCAAGGAGCCGGCGCCGGCGATCACGCAGCGCTCGGATGTGTGCGCGGTGCCCGCGGCCGGCGTCGTCGGCGAAGCGATGGTCGCCTTCGTACTGGCGCGCGCCATGCTCGAGAAATTCGGCGGCGACTCCCTCGCCGAGACACAGCGTAACCACGCGAGCTACCGCGCATCGCTCGAGCCCTGATGCCTCGCAACGTCGTACTCGTCGGCTTCATGGGAGCGGGGAAGTCTGCGGTCGGAGCCGCCCTCGCCTCGTCGCTGGGATGGTCGCTGCACGACACCGATGCCGCGGTGGAAGCCGCCACCGGCAAGACGGTGGATGAGATCTGGGCAGCAGAGGGGGAGGAAGGCTTCCGCGTGCACGAGCACGATGCGATCCTGCACGCGTGTGCCGGGGAGAAACGCGTGATCGCGTGCGGTGGTGGATCGATCCTTCGCCTGCGTAACTTCGGCATCCTGAAGAGCGCCGGTCTCGTGGTGTACCTGCGCGGTTCGCGCGATGTACTCCTCGCGCGCGTGGGCGGCGGAGCGGGTCGCCCTCTGCTCGCCGAGCCGGGCGCATTCGATCGCCTGCTCGCGGAGCGGTCGCCGGCCTACGAATCCGCGGCCGACGCGATCGTGGACGTGGACGGCAGGCTACCTGAGGAGATCGCGGCCGAGATCGTGGGGCTACTGTCGTGAGTGAACGGCTGACCGTGACCATCCCCGGGCGCAGCTACGACGTGATCATCGGGCAGGGCATCCTCGGCGAGATCGTGAGCATCGTCGGCGCGCCGGAGGTCGTGGCGGTCGTCACCGACGCCGACGTCGCAGCGATGCACCTGCCGCGGCTGCAGACGTGGCTTGAGGCGATCCCGGCCCGGGTCGAGACGTTCGCGATCCCATCCGGCGAAGCGTCGAAGTCCGTCGCCACGGCGGAGTCGTTGTGGCGCTGGCTCTCGTCGGTGGGCGCGCACCGAAACGACGTGCTCATCGCGCTGGGCGGTGGTGTCGTCGGCGATCTCGGCGGATTCGTGGCCGCGAGCTACCACCGCGGGATGCCGTTCGTGCAGGTCCCGACGACGCTGCTCGCGATGGTCGACGCGGCGATCGGCGGGAAGACGGCGGTCGACATCCCGGAGGGCAAGAACCTCGTCGGTGCCTTCCATCAGCCTCGAGCAGTGGTCTGCGACACCACGTTGCTGCAGACGTTGCCGGATGCGGCGTTCAACACGGGGATGGCCGAGGTGATCAAGCACGGTTTCATCGCCGGCGGCTCGCTGTATGACTGGCTGCGCATCTCGCATGCGCAGATCCTTCAGCGCGAGCCCGTTGCGCTGGACAAGATGGTCCTCGACGCTGCGCGCGTGAAGGTGGACATCGTTTCGGAGGATGAGACCGAGCGCGGCGCGCGGATGTTCTTGAACTACGGCCACACGCTGGGCCACGCGCTGGAGGCCGCGGAGGGCTACACCGGCCACACGCACGGCGAGGCCGTTGGCGTCGGGATGATGTTCGCCGCGCACCTGGCACGAGACCTCGGCTACGCCGACCGCGTCTCCGAGCACGCCGAGTTGATCGCTGCGTTCGATCTCCCCACGGGCGGCGCAACGTTCGCGTTCGACGACGTCGCGACGGCGTGGAAAGCCGACAAGAAGTACGAGCGGGGGATGCGGTTCGTCCTGCTCGAAGACATCGGGCGCCCGGTCGTGGTCTCCGACATCGCCGAGGATGCGCTGCGGCGCGCGTACGGGTCCGTGCGATGAAGGTGCTGGTGCTCAACGGGCCGAACCTCGGCCGCCTCGGGACGCGCCAGCCCGAGATCTACGGCGCCACGACTCTGGCCGAGCTCGAGGAGATGCTGCGGGAGCGCGGTACCGAACTTGGGGTCGAGGTCGAATGCGTCCAATCTGACGACGGTGGCGCACTGATCGAAGCCCTCCGGGCTACCGACGCGCGCGCAGCGATCATCAACCCGGCGGCCCTGACCCACTACGCGATGCCGTTGCGTGAGGCGATCGCAGGATGCGGTATCCCGGTGTTTGAGGTACACATATCCAACATCTACCGGCGCGAGCCGTACCGGCGGCATTCGCTGATGTCGGGCGTCGCGAAGGGATCGATCATCGGGCTTGGGATCCGCGGCTACCTGTTCGCATTGGAAGCTGCGGCTGAGGAGGCGAAACGATCATGAGTGCACCACGTCGTGACAAGGCGCGCGCACGGCTGCAGGAACTGCAGGTCGACGCGTTGCTCGTCACCAAGCCCGTCAACGTCCGGTACCTGTCCGGGTTCAGCGGCTCGAACGGCCAGTTGATCCTTGGCGACGAGGACGTCTTCCTTACCGACCCACGCTACGAAGAGCAGTCGTCGAAGGAGTGCGGCGACCTTCGGCGCGAGATCTACTACACGACCGCGAAGATGATCGGCGAGTCGGGCGGCATGTATGGAACGCTTGCGGCCACGCTCGACAAGCTCGGCGCGCGCCGGGTCGGGGTGGAAGCAGGCTTCATGACGCTTGGGACGGCGCGAGCGATCCGCGACGCGGCGAAGGCGATCGAGCTGGTCGAGACCAGCGAGGTCGTCGAGAAGCTGCGCGCCGTGAAGGATGCCGGCGAGGTCGAGGCGCTCCGGACCGCATGTTCGTTCGGAGATCTTGCGCTCACGGCGCTGCTGCCGCAGCTGCAGGAGGGGATGACCGAGGTCGAGGTCGCGACGATCCTTGAGTTCGAGATGCGGCGCGCCGGCTCGCAGGGATTGAGCTTCGACACGATCGCCGCGTTCGGAGAGCAGGCCGCGGAGCCGCACCATCAGCCGACGGCGCGAACGTTGCAGCGCGGGGACCTGATCAAGCTCGACTACGGCGGGACGTGGAACGGGTATCACGCAGACATGACCCGCACGGTCGCGTTCGGCCACCCGAGCGACGAGATGCTCGAGATCTACGAGCTCGTCCGGGCGTCCCAGCAGGCGGGTGTCGATGCCGTGCGCGCCGGTGTGACCAACGGCCACGTCGACGAGGTCACGCGCGCCTACCTCCGCGATCGCGGCCATTCGTTCGGTCACGGCACGGGCCACGGGGTCGGTTTGGAGGTCCACGAGGCGCCGGCGGTCCGCACGGGCGGTACCGACGTGCTCGAACCCGGCATGTGCATCACCGTCGAACCCGGGATCTACATCCCCGGACTGGGCGGCGTGCGCATCGAGGACTCGGTCGTCGTGACCACGGATGGCTGCGATATCCTCACGCGGTCCACCAAAGATCTCGTAAAGGTTTGAGCATGTCCACGATCTCTTCGAACGACATCAAGAACGGGACCGTCCTGCTGATGGACGGAAAGCTGTTGAGCGTGTTGTGGTTCCAGCACCATAAGCCCGGCAAGGGCAACACGGTCATCCGACTGAAGCTGCGCGACCTGATCAGCGGCTCGACCATCGAGCGCACGATCCCGGCAGACATGAAGATCGAGTCGCCGACCGTCGAGAAGCGCGAGATGCAGTATCTGTACCACGACGGTACGCACTACGTTTTCATGGACCAGGGCACCTACGACCAGCTGTCGGTCGAGGAGAAAGACATCGGAGAGGCGGTTGGGTACCTCACCGACGGGCTGAACGTCACGATGGCGATCTACGAGGGACGCCCGATCTCGGTGGACCTGCCGACCTCGGTGGAGCTCAAGATCACGCATTGCGATCCGGGCGTGAAGGGCGATCGCGTCAGTGGCGCGACCAAGCCGGCGACGTTGTCAACCGGCGTCGTCGTACAGGTGCCACTGTTCGTCGACGAAGGTGAGACCATCAAGGTCGACACACGCACGGGCGAGTACATCACCCGGGTGTCGTGAGTCCACGTACGCGGACCGGCGCGCGATCCGACGCCCGGCGCCGCGCGCTCGAAGCCCTCCACGCCGCCGATGTGTCTGGATCGGAGTCGTCGCCGCCGTCACAGGCGTTCGCGCGCGAGCTGGTCGAAGGTGTCCGGGCGCACCAGGAGGCGATCGACGCCGTGATCTCGAAAGCGAGCGATCACTGGACGATCGACCGGATGCCCGTCGTCGATCGCAACGCGCTGCGCCTGGCGGTGTTCGAGTTGATGCACACCGAGACGCCCACGGGCGTGGTGGTGGACGAAGCGGTGACGCTTGCGAAGCTGTTGTCGACGGAGGAGTCGGGACGGTTCGTGAACGGACTGCTCGCGCGCATCAGCCGCGAGCTCCGCTAAGCGCGCCCGGCCCCGGGTCGTCCAACACCGCCCAGGCAGCCTCTCCATCGCGCCGGACCTGGTTGGGGCCGAACTGTGATGCACCATACAGTCGAGAATGAAAGGTCCGGCGAGACCGCGCGGTCGGTGTCCGTGGTACACTCGCGCGAAACCCTTTAAGAGCGGGTCCTGAGAGGCCCGGAAGGGAGCGGAGGATGCTCGTCATGTCGGCTCGCGCGCCTGGAGGCGCTGCGAGCTTGCTTTTTGCCTTCTCCCGGCCCTTCCCCCAGGGTACGCGGGGGAGGCGTCGACGCTGAGCGATTTCACTCCGACCTCGACCATCCTCGACGCCGCCGACCTGGCGCGCGCGATCACCCGGATCTCCCACGAGATCGTCGAGCGCAACAAGGGCGCCTCCGAGGTCGTGCTCGTCGGCATGATCAGCCGCGGCGCGCAGCTCGCCGAGCGCATCGCAGGCCGCATCGCCGAGATCGAGGGGACCAAACCGCCGACCGGCGCGCTCGACATCGGTCTGTACCGCGACGACATCGGGATGCGCGATCCCGTCGCGCTCGCGCCCTCGGAACTCCCGCAGTTCGACGGCAAGGTCGTCGTGCTCGTCGACGACGTGCTCTACACCGGGCGCTCGACGCGCGCCGCGCTGGACGCGCTGATGGATTACGGACGACCGCGCGCGGTCCAGCTCGCGGTGCTGATCGATCGCGGCCATCGGGAGCTTCCGATCCGCGCCGACTACGTCGGGAAGAACGTACCCACCCGGCGCGCCGAGGAGGTCCAGGTGCAGCTCTCGGAACTGGACGGCAGCGATCAGGTGTTGCTCGGGACCGTCGACGCAGAGAGGCAGCACGCATGAACCGCGATCTGTTGTCGATCAGGGACCTGACCTCGGAAGGTATCGAGCGTGTCATTCAAACCGCCGCTGTGTTCCAAGCGGAGGGGCCTCGTATCACGCGCAAGTACCCGACCCTGCGCGGCAAGACCGTCGTGAACCTCTTCTACGAATCCTCCACGCGCACCAGGACCTCGTTCGAGCTCGCGGCGAAGCGGCTCTCGGCCGATGTCGTGAACTTCGCCGTCAGCGGCAGCGCCGTCGAGAAGGGCGAGTCCCTGAAGGACACCGCCCAGACGATCGAGGCGATGGGGGTGGACGCGATCGTGATCCGTCACGCCGCCTCCGGCGCACCGCACCGCCTCGCGCAGTGGGTGCAGGCCTCGGTGATCAACGCCGGCGACGGGATGCA
>JBKJXT010000388.1:0-9768 GCA_046716205.1 Actinomycetota bacterium | reverse complement strand
ACACCACGAGCTGCGGCAGCGCCGCGAAAGCGAGCCACCAGATCGCCGGATTCGGCAATCCGACCACGAGAGTCGCGCGCTCTGTCGTGCCGGAGCCTGAGGTCTCGTAGGCGTGGGCCACCGGGCGTCCGATCCACGGCCAACTCCAGCCCTCACCGAAGTACGGGTGTGCGGGTTCACGCTTGGCGACCTTGGCTGAGGGCGTTGCCTCTTCGTCGCGGGTCGCCGTAGGTGTCGACTCGTCGCCGGTCTTCGTCTCGAACTTCTCGAGGCCCTGATGGAAGTTCCACATCTCGCGCTGGTAGCACAACCACTGGGTCGCGACGTTCGCCTTGTCCACGCACAGGGGAGGGTTGTAACGGTGTTCGTCTGCGAACCACGGCATGTAGGCGGCGACGTAAACCACAAGCGGGATGAGCGCGAACGTCGCCGTCATCCGCGCCATCGCCGCCGAGGCGGCGCCGAACCCATGTCCCCGCGTACGCACCGCTTCCCATGCGGTCGTCATCCCGAACGCGATCGTGATGAGGGGGATCGTCGACCACTTGGTGGCGAACGCGAAGCCGAACGCGAGCGCGCACCCGAACCGCCACCACCGGATCGCACCGTCGCGCGCCCGGTCTCGATCCTCGAACAGCAGCCAGACGCCGACCAGCACGAAGAACGCGGCGTAGATATCGAGCATCGCGACACGAGACTGCACGAACCACAGCCCGTCGATCGTCAGCAGGAACGCGGCCATCGCCGCCCACCACGGCGATCGCCAGAGCCGCCGCGCCAGCAGGTAGATGATAAGTGTCCCGAGCGAACCGAGGAAGGCGCCTCCGATGCGCCATCCGAACGGGTCGTCGCCGAAGATCTTGATCCCGGCGGCGATGAACCATTTCCCGACCGGCGGATGAACCACGTATGCGCCGGAGTCGCCCGGAACCCTCGTGTCGCTGTCAGTGCCGAACCGGACGACGTCGCGTGCGTCGGGGACGTAGTGGACCTCGTCCAACGGCATGAGCTGGTAGCACTTCGCGCCAAGGGGCGGGTACTTCTTGCAGTCCTCGTGGTCAGATGCCAGGAGTTCACCGGGCGCGGCCAATCGGGCGATGTGAAGGACCAACGAGAACACGACGAGGCCGAGTAGCACCCACCGATCGATGGGGCGCAGCGGATCGCGATCGTGTCTGGCGGCCCAGGAAGGCGGCTCGGGAGGGGCCGGCGGAGCGGGCGGCTCCTCCAGCGTCACGGCCTCAGGCGAGACCTCCTCGGGCGGCAGTTCGTCGCTCACGCCGAAGGAAGCAGGGTGGTTTGGGAGGTCACGGCTACAGTATCGCACCGATGAGCGGCATCCTCTCGATCGTCGGCACGCCCATCGGCAACCTGGATGACCTCTCGCCGCGCGCAGCGCGGACCCTCGCGGCCGCGGACATCATCGCGTGCGAGGACACCCGGGTCGCCCGAGTGCTGTTGACGCGCGTTCCGCAGGAGCGGCGGGCGAAGCTGGTTGCGCTCCACGCGCGCAACGAACGCGAGCGCACCCCGGAGCTGGTCAAGGCCATCGCGGGGGGCGCGCGGGTCGCACTCACCACCGACGCGGGGATGCCTGGGCTGTCTGACCCCGGTCACGTGCTGATCGCCGCGTGCGCCGAGGCGGGGCTTGCGATCGAGGTCGTCCCCGGTCCATCCGCCGCGCTCTCTGCACTCGTGGCGAGCGGGTTGCCCACCGCGCGTTTCGTCTTCGAAGGCTTCCTTCCGCGCACCGCAGGCGCTCGTCGCAAGCGGCTCGCCGCGCTGGCGACCGAACAGCGAACCTTGGTCTTCTTCGAGTCGCCACATCGGGTACACGATTGCGTCGCCGATATGGCATCGGTGCTGGGGGACCGTCCTGCGGCCCTCGCTCGCGAACTGACGAAGCTGCACGAGGAGATCGTGCGAGCGTCCCTGCCGGAGCTTGCAGCGCGCGTGCAGGAGGAGCGGCCTCGGGGCGAGATCACGATCGTGGTTGGGGGCGCGCCGGACCCCGCCTCGCAGCCGGCGGCCTCGGGCGAGGAGCTGGCGAGCCTGGTGGCAGCGCGCGTCGCGGATGGGGCGAGCCGCAAGGACGCGATCGCGGAGATCGCACGATCCAGCGGCATCTCAAAGAAGGTCGTGTATCAGGCGGCGATCGATTCCGACCGCGCTTAGGCAGGCTCGAGCCAGGCCGACTCGTGCAGGTCGGCGAGCCACGGCCAGTCGTGGCCGTAATAGTCGTCGTGATCGCGGTCGAGCTTCATCTTCGACAGTTCGGCGGTGATGTAGGGGAACACGATGTCGGTGGCCTCGGGGTCGAGTGACGGGGTCATCCACAAGGGGCCGGTGCAGATGTGATAAAGGATCGTGGCGCAGTAATGAGGGGCAGTCATGGGTGCGACGCCTTCGTTGTGCAACCACTCGTGCATCGCGATCGTGTCCGCCCTGCCCGAAGTGGCGACCGTTCCGCCGCCGAAGTTGCGGCCCCCACAGGACGCCGCGGAATCCAGATAGACCACTGCGTAGCCGCCTGGATACGGCAACGGGGACACCGGATAGTAGGCCTCGCCACAGACCCCGTCACGGGGTTTGACCGCGGCGTAGATCAGGTAGCGCTTCGCGCTCCCGCTGAAGCCCTTCTCCTTGAGCTCGGTGACGAGGACGTCCAACGACGTGTACGCGGCGGCTGCTTGCTTGCCGGGAACGTAGGTGATGTCGAACCCGCCGGTTGTCAGCGTGTCGATACGAGGCCGGCGGCTCCCCGTCTCGCGAACGAACCAGGCGCGCGCCGACCGCATCGAGTTCGCGATGGCTCCGTTCGTGTCGAGGCCGTCGTCGGGAGAGCCGGCGGGCACGAAATAGATCAGGTGCGTCGAGGACTCGCCGGTGGCGTCTGGCTGGTCGAGCGTGCTTCGTTCGCTGAGCTGAGGCGCGTCCTTGCCGGGGGATGTATCGGGTGCGGGCTCCCCGCCCGGCGGTGCAAAGGAGCGGGCGATCCCGGGGCGTTCCGCCACATCAGCGTTGCCGAACTGCGGGACGCAGGAAAGGAGTGCGAGAACCAGTACCCCGTATCGACGCATGTAACCCCCGCTAGACCGTCCCCGCGTGGGCTCGTACTTCTGCGCAGAACCGCCTCCTCCTGCTCGGAGGGGCGAGATTCAGAACCGTCGAAGCTCGGTGACGCAGGAGGAGCACACCTGGTGCTCACGGTACGCTCGCAGACCCTCGCTGGATCCGCAGAACGTGCAGAGGTTGCGCCGTTTCTGAAGGATGATGCGATCTTCTTCGATCGAGATCTCGACATGATCGCCTTCGCGGATGTCGAACGACCTGCGGAGCTCGGCGGGGAGCACGATCCGGCCCAAGTCGTCGACCTTGCGACTTACTCCCGTCGCTCGAACACTCATCTACGATCCTTCCTGGTCGTGGCTACAAAGCGAACCTGACGGGTGAGGATTTCGAGGCCGGGGCCACGGGGGCGGCGCCTATAATGCCGCCCACGAACCTACCGGCCACCGCCGGGACGGGCAACGAGGAGCCTCCGTGACCGACCGCTTCTACATCACGACACCCATCTACTACGTCAATGACGTGCCCCATATCGGCCACGCCTACACCACCGTGGCCGCAGACGTGGCTGCGCGGTTCCATCGCCTCAAGGGCGAGGACGTGTTCTTCCTCACCGGAACCGACGAGCACGGCCAGAAGGTGCAGCGTGCCGCGGAGGCCAAAGGGCGGACCCCGCAGCAGTGGGTGGACGAGATCGTGCCCAAGTGGAAGTCGCTCCTGCCCACCCTCGACGTCTCGAACGATGACTTCATCCGCACGACCGAAGAGCGCCACATCACCAGGGTCCAGGAGTTCTGGCAGCGGCTCTACGACGCCGGCGACGTGTATCTGGGGACCTATGAGGGTCTGTACTGCGTCGGGTGCGAGGACTACTACCGCGAACCCGAGTTGGTGGACGGGAACTGTCCCGTTCACGGCACGCCGGTGGATCGGGTGACCGAGGAGAACTACTTCTTCAGACTCTCGAAGTATAAGGATTGGCTGCTCAACGATTATTACGCCCGCACGCCTGCACCGGTGCAGCCGGCCGTGCGGCTCAACGAGGTAGTCAACTTCGCCAAGGATCTGCAGGACATCTCGATCTCTCGGTCGGCCCTGTCGTGGGGGATCCCGATCCCGTGGGATCCCAAGCATGTGATCTACGTCTGGGTCGAGGCGCTGTTGAACTACATCACGGCGCTTGGCTACCCCGACGGCGAAGCCCTCAAGGCGTACTGGCCAGGCGTGAACTTCGTCGGCAAAGACATCCTTCGATTCCACGCCGTGACGTGGCCGGCGATGCTGCATGCGGCGGGACTCGAGCCACCGCGCACGGTGTTCGCGCATGGGTATCTGCTGGTCGGTGGCGAGAAGATGTCCAAGACCAAGCTGACGGGGATCCACCCGGACGATCTGATCGGCACGTTCGGGACGGATGCGTACCGTTATTACTTCCTGCGCGACATCGCGTTCGGACAGGACGGGTCGTTCAGCTGGGAATCGCTCGCGGCTCGGTACAACGCTGAACTGGCCAACGGGATCGGCAACCTCGCATCGCGGGTGCTGGCGCTGATCGAGTCGAACTTCGCCGGCGCAGTGCCCGACCCAACCGGAGGAGAACGCGACGAGGACAAGGCGCTGCGATCCACGGCCGAGAAGGCCGTTGTGGCCTACGACCAAGCGCTGGAGCGGTTCGCGTTCGGTGAGGGCCTCGAAGCCGTCGATTCCATCGTGCGCGAGGCCAATCAGTACCTCGTGAAGACGGCGCCGTGGAAGCTCGCGAAGGAGCCCGACCAGGAGAAGCGGGTCGCGGCGGTGCTGTACACCTCGGCGGAATCACTGCGGCTGATCGCCCTGCTGCTGTCGCCTTTCATGCCGGGCGCCTCGGCGCGCTTGTGGGCGTCCCTCGGGATCGCGACGCCGCTCGACCAGCAGCGCCTGCCGGTCGCCGGTCGTTGGGGCGGCTTGGAGCCGGGTGCGAAGGTCACCAAGGGCGACGCGCTGTTCCCGCGGCTCGACGTGAAGTAGATGCTCGTCGACACCCACTGCCATCTCGACATGCTGGAGGATGTCCAGGGCGCGCTCGCTCGGATGCACGAGGCGGGCGTCGAGCGTTGTGTCACGATCGGCGTCGATCTCGCATCGAGTGAGTGGGCGGTCGAGTACGCCGCCGAGCATCCCGACGTCTGGGCGACCGTCGGGTTGCATCCGCACGACGCGAAAGACTGGACCGACGAGCTCGGCGCGCGCCTGCAGCACCTGGCGTCTTCGCCCCGCGTCGTCGGCATCGGTGAGGCTGGCCTCGACTATCACTACGACAACTCCCCGCGCGAGGCGCAGCGCGACGTCTTCCGCGAACAGATCCGGTTGGCGCACCGGTGCGACAAGGCGCTGGTGATCCATTCGCGCGAAGCGTGGGACGACACCTTCGCGATCCTGGGGGAGGAGGGTGTCCCGTCGCGGACCGTCTTCCACTGCTTCAGTGGCGGACCCGCCGAGGCCTCGCGGGCAGTGGAGATGGGTGCCGTGCTGTCCTTCAGTGGGGTCGTGACGTTCAAGAACGCCGCAGAGCTGCGGGCGGCAGCCGCCCAGACCCCCCTTGAACGCATCGTCGTTGAGACCGACGCCCCCTTCCTGACCCCGGTGCCACATCGCCGCAAGCGCAACGAGCCCGCGTTCGTGTTGCACACCGCCGCAGCGGTCGCCGAGACCAAGAACATGGCGTTCCCAGACGTCCTTGAGGCTTCGGGAGCGGCAGCGGGCCGGCTATTCGGGTGGCCGTACTAACGCGACGAACATCTGTTCGGCGGGTGTTTTGAGCCCATTCTCAGGCTCTGCTAGCCTCCCGCGGTCGCCGGCTCCGGCCGGCTGCGGCCCGAGGGAGACGATTGCTCAACAAGATCGTTCGCGCCGCGATCGTAGTGAGTCTGGGGATCGCGACGTTGTCGTATGGCGCGCTCGAGAAGCACGTGACCGTGCTGATCGAGGGGCGCCCGGTCGCCGTCTCCACATTCGGAGGCTCGGTGGCCGATGTGCTTCGTCGCGCGGGCGTCCACGTCGGAACCCAGGACCGCGTGATCCCAGCGCTGTCCTCACCCGTGCCCGACGGAGCCTCGATCGAGGTTCGCCGCGCGAAGCCGATCGTGTTGCTGCTGGACGGCAAGCCGCGGCGGGTCGTGGTGACCGGCTTGACGATCGAAGAGGTCCTGGAAGAGATCGAGCTCCGCGGCCGGCTCGCGGACACGGTGCGGCCCTCACGCTCGTCCCCGGTCGTGGCCGGGATGACGATCCAGTACCGGCACGCGCTGGAGGTCGCCGTCGTGCACGACGACCAGCGCGAGGATGTGATCACGAACGCCTCGAGCGTCGGTCAGGTCATCGCCGAGCTTGGGATCAAGCTCGGCAAGCGCGACCGCGTCGAGCCACCGGTCCGCACCGCGCCCCGCGCCGGCATGACGATCAAAGTGCTTCGGGTTGGCTTCCACCTCGAGACGAAGCGGATCACGTTGTCCTACGACACGGTCCTGCGACGCGATCGAAGCCTGGAATACGGCAAGCGCCGCGTGGTGCAGGAGGGACGACCGGGCCTGCGCGTCATCCGCTACCGATCCAAGTTCGTGGACGGAAGGCGCGTTTCGCGCAACGTCCTCGCCGTGCGCACCCTCCGCGCGCCGCGTGCTCGGATCATCGCGATCGGCGGCGGGTTCCCCGGATGCATCTGCGACGACGGCACCGACACCGGTAAGGCCACGTGGTATTCGCAGGCCGACGGTCTGTCGGCGGCGCACCGGACGTTGCCCTTCGGGACCGTCGTGCGCGTCGTGAATCTCGCCAACGGCAAGTACGTCAACGTCGTGATCCGTGACCGCGGCCCGTACGGGGACGGCCGGATCGTGGACCTCTCCGACGAGGCGTTCTCACGCATCGCGTCGCTGTCGACGGGCGTGGTGCGGGTCAAGATCTACTGGTGAAGATGCTCGGCCCCCGCGAGACGCGGGAGCTCCTCGACCGCTACGGACTCCGTCCGCGCACCTCGATCGGACAGCACTTCGTCACCGACCCCAACACCGTCCGCCGCATCGTCAAGATCGCCGGCGTTCAAGCGGGGGACCAAGTGCTAGAGATCGGACCGGGGCTGGGCGCGCTATCACTTGCCTTGCTGGAGGCCGGCGCCGCGTTGATCGCGGTGGAGCGGGACCGCGGTCTCGAGCCGATCCTGGCCGACGTCGGGATCCAAGGCGTGGTGTTCGAGGATGCGATGCAGGCCGACTACAAGAAGCTGCTCGGCGCGCGCCCCACCGACGTCGTGGCCAACCTGCCGTATCAGATCGCGACCCCACTGCTGCTGGACCTCCTCGTTCAGGTACCGCAGATACGCTCCTACACCGTGATGGTGCAGAAAGAAGTGGGCGAGCGTCTCGCGGCGAAGCCCGGAAGCGAGGCCTACGGCGCCGTCTCGGTCAAGGTTTCCTACCTCGCCGAGGCGTCGGTGCCGATGCGCGTGTCTCGCCGCGTGTTCTACCCGATGCCGGATGTGGAGTCGGTGGTCGTGCGGCTCGTCCGGCGCGCTCGTGCTCCGGTGAGCGGCGGGCGCGAACGGATCTTCCGAGTGGTCGAGGGCGGTTTCGCGCAGCGGCGCAAGACGATCAGGCGCGCCTTGCGCGGTGCGGGCTGGTCGGCGGATGCGGTTGAGGCTGCATTGGAGCGCGCGAAGGTGGACGGGCAGGCGCGCGCCGAGGTGCTCGGGCTCGAGTCGTTCGCTGCGCTCGCGCGCGCGCTGCCCGAGCGCCCATGAAGGTCCTCGCGCCGGCCAAGATCAACCTGTTCCTGTCGGTCGGCGCGCGACGGCCCGATGGGCTACATGAACTCTGCTCGGTGATGCAAGCGGTCTCGCTGCATGACACGTTGTCGTTCTCGCCCGGACCGTGGTCGGTTACAGGTGTCGACGGCGTCGAGGCAGGCGCGAACCTCGCGCTGCGCGCGGCGCGCACACTCGCGTCGCTGCACGGTGTCGACGAGCAGGTTGCGATCGACATCGTCAAGCGCATCCCGATGGCGGCGGGGTTGGGGGGCGGCAGTGCCGATGCAGCGGGGGCGCTCGTCGGGTGCAAGGAGCTGTGGGGACTCGGGGTTTCTCGCAAAGCGCTGGAGAAAACCGGCGCATCGCTGGGCTCCGACGTGCCGTTCTGCGTTCGAGGAGGCACGGCGGTCGTGCGGGGAGCGGGCGAAGACTTGGCGGCGCTGAACTGTCGCGCGCCCGTGTGGTGGGTGCTCGGGATCTCCGACACCGGACTGTCAACCGCCGAGGTGTATGCCGAGTTCGATCGCATCGGCGCGCCGGGCATCGACGATCCCTACGAGGTTGCAGATGCGCTCGCGCGAGCAGACGTCGCGCGCCTCGCCGGCGCGCTGCGCAACGATCTGCAGACGGCGGCGGTGTCGCTGCGGCCGTCGATCGGTGAGGGTGTGAGCGCGATGCGCGACGGGGGAGCGTTGGCGGCGATGGTGAGCGGGAGCGGTCCGACGGTGATCGGGCTTGCGTCGTCGGAGGAACATGCGCACTCGATCGCGCGCGCGTGCGCGAACGCGTTCGCGCGGATCGAGACGGTTCACTCACTCGATCACGGACCGCGCGTGATCGAACGTTGATGTCACACCTCGCTTCTATGCTCGCCGACATGAACAACGAACGACAGGCGGCCAGGCGCGAACGCGCGAGGGAGATGCGCCGCGCCGGTGCCTCGCGCAGCACGATCGTGCGTGAGCTGAAGATGAGGAACGGCACGGTGCTGACATCGTGGATCGCAGACCTCCCTCGCCCACGAGGTCTGCTGCGCGCCCGCGCGAAAGACGAGTTCCGCGAGATCGCGATCGCGATGCGCAAGGAGGGGAAAAGCTACCGAGAGATCCGAGCAGTCGTGCCGGTGTCGAAAGGCACTCTGTCGTTGTGGCTCCGAGATGTCCCGATGACCGAAGAGCATCGCGAGCGCCTGATCGCGTTGCGGAAGGACCCCTACGGCCGGCGCGCGGCAACGTTGAAAGCTCGACGGGTATCCGAGGAGTCCCGCGCGATGTCCGCGTCGCGAGGACAGATCGGCGACATCTCTTCACGTGAGCTGTTCTTGATGGGCGTCGTGGCTTATTGGGCCGAGGGCGCGAAAGCCAAACCTTGGCGTCACCAGTCGAAGGTCAGCTTCATCAACTCGGATCGCGGCATGATCACGTTGTTCCTCGAGTGGCTTCGAACGATAGGGGTCGAAGCCGACCGGCTGAAGTTCCGACTCGCGATCCACGAGAGCGCGGACGTGGACGCAGCAACGCGCTACTGGGCCGAGGTAGTAGGCGTGCCCCCGGACCTATTCATGCGGCCGACGCTGAAGCGGCACAACCCGAAGACGGTACGCCACAACGTCGGAGAGCACTACCGCGGATGCCTTATCATCGAGGTACGCAGACCAACAGAACTCTACCGACAGATCTCAGGGTGGTTCGACGGAATAATGAGTTCGATTGGGGGTTCGGCTAACGGCAAGCCGCCCGGTTTTGGTCCGGGAAATAGAGGTCCGATTCCTCTACCCCCAGCTGTGCACCAAGCAACGCTGTTCGAGGCGCCCATCTCCCTCGTGAAGGGCGCGCGTTGAGCCCCCGGCGCGCCCCGCCCCGGCGCGCCCAGACCTCGCGCGCCCCTACCCGCCGCCCCCCGACCCGTCCGCTCTACGC
>JBKJXT010000387.1:0-2719 GCA_046716205.1 Actinomycetota bacterium | reverse complement strand
TGATGCTGCGCCACCTCAACGAGACCGACGCCGCCGACCGGCTGGAGAACGCCTTGGCCGAGATCATCAAGGAAGGGAAGTCGGTGACCTACGACCTCAAGAGCCGTCGCGACGACCCCACGGCGGTGGGAACCTCGCAGGTCGCCGACGCGGTGATCGCGAAGCTCTGAGCGCCCTGCGGCACCGTTGCACCCCACCGCCGTTTGCCGCGCCGCGGCCTCGTGAACAAGGATGGGGTCCACATCCATCCCACGAGGAGATGAAGCTATGAAGGTCACCGTCGTCGGCGCCGGCAAGTATGGATCCACCACCGTTCAGCGGATCGCGGAGACGGGTCTTGCGGATCAGGTCGTCATGACCGACATCGTCGAGGGGCTGCCGCAGGGTCTCGCGCTGGACATGAATCAGGCGCGCTCGATCGAGGGCTACGACACGCTGGTGATCGGCACCAACTCCTACGACGAAACGGTCGGCTCCGACGTCTGCGTCGTTACGGCCGGCCTGGCACGCAAGCCGGGCATGAGCCGCATGGACCTGCTCGAGGTCAATGCCAAGATCATCCGCGACGTCGCCGCGAAGTTCTGTCCGGACTCGCCCGACGCGGTGGTCATCGTGGTCACGAACCCGCTCGATGAGATGACGCACCTGTTCCGCGACGCTTCCGGGTTCCCGCACGAACGCGTCATCGGCCAAGCCGGGATGCTCGACACCGCCCGCTTCAAGCATTTCATCGCGGAGCGCGCCGGCGTATCGCCCCAGGAGGTCGATGCGCTGACGCTCGGCTCGCACGGCGAGACGATGGTGCCGGTCCCGTCCCAAGTGCGGGTTGCGGGCAAGCCGCTCGCCGAAGCGCTGGATGCCGCGACCGTCGAGGAACTGGTGACGCGCACGCGCAACGGTGGCGCCGAGATCGTCGAGCTCCTCAAGACGGGCAGCGCATACTACGCCCCGTCCAGCGCCGCGGCGGCGATGGTGAAGGCCGTCATCGGCGACACGAAGGCTGAGATGCCGGTATGCGCGTGGCTGACCGGCCAGTACGGCATCTCCGAGGTGTACCTCGGCGTGCCCGCGAAGCTCGGGCGTGGTGGTGTGGTCGAGATCACTGAACTTGCGCTGACCGAGGACGAGCTGACGGCGCTGCGGGCCGCGGGCGAGGCGGTGCGCGCCAAGTGCGCCGACCTCTCGAAGCTCACGGGATAGCGCAACCGGCTCGTCTTCATCCGGTGTAACTGAGAGCGCCCGGCGAGCGCGCCGATACACTGCCTGGACTGGTGCGAACAAGAGAGGGACGACGTGGCACGGGTGCTGTCTGGGATCAAGCCGTCGGGCGAGCTGACGCTCGGCAACTACATCGGCGCGCTCCAGTACTTCGTGGCCGACCAACAGGAGCACGACTGCTTCTTCTGCGTCGTCGACCTGCACGCGATCACCGTCCCCCAGGATCCCGAGGACCTCCGTCGCCGCTCCCTCGACATCGCCGCGCTCTACCTTGCCGTCGGGCTCGACCCCGCGAAGTCGACGCTATTCCTCCAGTCCCACGTTCACCAGCACGCCGAGCTTGCTTGGATCCTTGGCTGCATCACCGGCTTCGGTGAGCTCAGGCGGATGACGCAGTTCAAGGACAAGAGCGCCAAAGGGGGAGAAGGTACGGCGACCTCAGGGCTGTTCACCTACCCCGTGCTGATGGCCGCCGACATCCTTGTCTACCAAGCCGACCGGGTGCCCGTCGGCGACGATCAGCGCCAGCATCTGGAGCTGACCCGCGACGTTGCGATCCGCTTCAACTCCCGATTCGGCGAAACCTTCGTCGTCCCCGATGCCGCGATCCCCAAGCAGGGCGCGCGCATCATGGATCTGCAGGACCCCACCTCGAAGATGTCCAAGAGCGAGGACTCGCCCACGGGGACGATCGGGCTCCTCGACCCGCCGGATGTCGTGCGCAAGAAGCTCAAGACGGCGGTGACCGATTCCGGTCGTGAGATCCTCGCACGAGACGACAAACCGGCGATCACGAACCTGCTGGCGATCTACAGCGCCGTCGCCGGGATCGCCATTCCGGATCTGGAGTCGCAGTTCCAGGGCAAGGGGTACGGGGACCTGAAGAAGGACCTGGCCGACGCGGTGGTGTCCTTCCTGGAACCGATCCAGGCGCGATACGCGTCGATCATCTCGGACGAATCCGAACTCGCGCGCACGCTCGAGGCCGGCGCGGAGAAGGCCGGCGCCGTCGCCGCCAAGACGCTCGCCGACGTATACGACCGCGTCGGTTTCGTGCCGCGGGGGCGCTAGGAGTCTCACGTACGTATACCGATTCGCCCCAGGGCGCGCCCTTGTGCCGCTACCCCGCTTCCGCCTCCATCACGTTGCTACGTCCCCTCACTCGAAGAAGGAGCGCGCGTCGTGCGCGCCGAAACGTGGAGGTGAGCGACGCAGCACGCACCAGCAAGGGTTTTTTGTGAGGGAGCGGAGACGAAGAGGCGCCCGAGAGGGCGTCTCTTCGCGTATGCGAGCGCGATCACATCTTGTCGAGCAGGACCGCTTGCTTGACCTCTTGGATCGCACGCGTGACGTGGATGCCGCGCGGACAAGCGTCGGTGCAGTTGAACGTGGTGCGGCACTTGAACGCGCCTTGCGGGTCGCTCAGGATCTGCAGTCGCTCCGACGACCCCGTGTCGCGGGAGTCGAAGATGAAGCGGTGCGCGTTCACGATCGCGGCCGG
>JBKJXT010000386.1:0-2642 GCA_046716205.1 Actinomycetota bacterium | reverse complement strand
CCCCCACCTGATCGCGCACTTCCTCTGTAACGGTGTCCCCACCGACCCTGGCGTTGAGCCGCGCGCGCGCCTGGGAGCGTCGGTTCCATCGCCGAGTTAGGCAGCGCGCCTGCTCTCATGCCGGCCTACTGACATAGGTTGGGGCCAGTTCCTTGGCGAGCGTGATTGCGGCCCGCCAGTGTGGATTTTTCAGCAGCTCTCCCACTGAGGAGACATTCTCCGCTGACGCCAGATGCAGAAATCCATACAGACGAGCCATGTCCTTCAGCTCCTCCTCGGAGAACTCCGCAATGAACTGTGGAGACCTCGGATGGTAGATGTCGCTACAAAACATCTCAACAAGCTCTGTGGGCACGTGCCCAGCACCACCTTCAAGCGAGTTCTCGTACTGGCGGATCTCGCTCGAGCGCGACAGCAAGTCCAAGTATTCGCCCACGCGCGCTCGATATCTCATGCTGCTCACCAGGCCGCCTAACGACTTGGCGGCTGACCCGCCGGCGAAGCCGGTCGGGTCCAGCCGCGAGTTGGACGGCTCGGTATGCGTGCCATCACCGACTCACCTGATCCTCTGCATAAGAGAAGACAACCGTCTTGCACCGAGCGCATAGATTCGCCCGAGCCGAGCCCTTGCGGGTGAAGACACCCCGATACAACAGGGTTCCGGCATCTGCCGGGGCGCGGGGTGACGAGCGTTTCGGCTTGTCGCGCTGCCACATCAGTTGCAGAGGCAGAAGCAGACTTTCCAGAGGTAAGCGCACTCGCGGGTACAGCACAACCCATCCCTCCACCATCGCAGTGTCACAACGAGGGCAGTTCAAGGGAAAGCCCTGTCCGTCCAACGACCCTGCGCGTCAGCGGCCACTCGCCGCCGCGCCGACGTCGAACCTTGAAGTCGCGCGTAACGGCGGCGCGTGGTCCGTTGCACGCGCGAGTTATGCGGGAACCGAGATGTGACCCCGTCGGATGCGGGTCCACCTTGATCCTCACACCAGACGCATCGCGCAAGCCTCAAGGATCTCACAGCATCGCTCCTCGTCGGTCCGCCACGCACGGAAGCCTACGTCGTAGAGCTTGGTTGTGCGGCAACGATCGGAGGGGGGGGCGTGCTCCGTGTCTTGTCGGTGCCGCCGTGGCCGGGCGGGGAACCGAGCCGGCCGAAGCGGCAGGAAGCAGCCACCGCATAACTCCTACTTATGCGGACCCGTGTAACCCCGCTCCCCGGTCCGCATAAACCTCCCGGCGCGCGCGTCTTCACGCTTGGCACTTTCCCTTTCACCTGCGCAGATGCTGCTTTCATCCGTCCGCCCTCGGGTCGTTATGCGGCGCGCGGGGGTCAGTATAGGGCGCGCCCCCCGCGGCCAAGGTCCGCAGCTCGATGGCGTCGAGGGGGCTCCTCACCCCGTGGCCGCCTCTGTTGAGCACGTGGGTATAGATCTGCGTCGTCCTCACGCTCTGATGTCCCAACAGCTCCTGCACCGTTCGGATGTCGTACCCCGCCTCCAGCAGATGCGTTGCGAACGAGTGGCGGAACGTATGCGGCCCCGCGTGCTTGCCGATGTCCGCGCGCGTCACCGCCGCGCGAACCGCTTTCTGGATCACTGTCTCGTGCAGGTGGTGGCGATGGCGCACTCCCGTGCTCCGGTCCGTGTAATGGCTCGAGGCCGGGAAGACCCACTGCCAACCCCATTCCCGATCGGCGCGCAGGTACTTCCGCGCCAGTGCATCGGGCATGGGAACCCGCCCGAGTCCGTTCGCGAGATCCGCCTCGTGACGCGTCCTCACCTCGCGCAAGTGCTCCTTCAACAGCGGCCTCAACCTCGCCGGCAGCATAGACACTCGATCCTTGCCCCCCTTCCCGTCGCGGATCATGAGCTCACCTCGATCGAAGTTCAGGTCCTTCACCCGAACGCTCAAGCCTTCGCTCAGGCGCGCCCCCGACCCGTACAGCAGCATGCACACCAGCAGCGGCGTCCCGGACAGGCGCGACAGCACCGCGGCGACCTCTTCGTGCGACATCACCACCGGCAGCCGCGCCGGCTTCCGCGCCCGCACGACTCCGTCGATCCGATCGAGCGGCTGCTCCAAGACGTGCTCGTACAGGAACAGCACCGCTGCGAGCGCCTGGTTCTGCGTCGAGGCCGCCACGTTGCGCTCCGTGGCAAGCGCCGACAGGAACTCGTTCACCTGCTGCTCGCGAAGGAAGCGTGGATGCACCGGCCGGTGATACCTGACGAACGCCCCGATCCAGTATGTGTACGCCTTGATCGTGCGTGGGCTGTAGTGGCGCGCCCGCATCACCTTGACGATCGAGTGATACAGCAACGGCGAGCCCGGCTCTTCTCCCAGCGGCACCGACGCGGGTACTGCGCTCATGCTCATCCCTCCCTGCGGGAAGGCAGGCGCGCACCATAGCCTCCACCACCGACACGGTCGGCCCGGGGTAAAGACAACGGCCGCCCGATCGGGCGGCCGTTGGTTGGGTGTAGCGGTGGTCTAGCCTTCGCTACCGGCGAGTTCCAACGGCGGCGTGTCCGGCGTCTTCGACGTCTCGAACACGATCTCTCCGTCGCCGACGTCCGCGATGATCGTCGACGCCGCGTGGAACTCCTTGTGCAGCAGCTTCTCGGACAACGGGTCCTCGA
>JBKJXT010000385.1:0-3609 GCA_046716205.1 Actinomycetota bacterium | reverse complement strand
CCTGGTTGTTGGAGTCGTTGGCGATCGACACGCTGAAGGTCGCGAGGCCGCCGGGCTCGGCGACGGTTGCGTCGGCGCCCTTGGTGACGGTGGTGGCCGGTGGGGAGTCGGCGACGGTGACTGTCGCAGTGCCGGTATCCGTTGCCGTCGAACCCTCGTTATCGGTAACGGTTCCCGTGACGACGTCGGTGTGTGTGCTACCGGCGTTGCCGGAGACGACCGCATCGAAGGTGCATGAGACGAACGCGCTCGGCGCGATGCTTACCCCCGCCTGCGGCGCGCACGTGTTGTTGGAGATCGCCGAGTTGGTGGCGTCGAGCAGATTGCCGTAGATGTCATCGCTGAGGCTCGTCAGGGTGACCGGGTCCTGCGCGCCGGAGTTGTTCCTCACCGTGACGCTGAAGGTGACCGTTCCCCCTGGCTCTGACACTGAACTCGGGGAGGCGCCCTTGTCCACGGAAACCGCCGGTGCGGCGTCAGCGTCCTGGTTCGTGATGGTGCAGGTTGCCTCACTGCCGGCAACCACGGTGACCGAGCCCGTCTGGTCACAGTCGCCGCTGAAGCCGATCTGTGTGTACCCGGCGCCGGGCGCGTCCTCGGTCACCGAGTACGGACCGTTAACGAGCGTGTACACGGTCCCCACCTCGGAACCCGCTGCCGGGCTGCCGAGCACATCGGATCCAGACTTCTTCACGTGCAGCGTGAAGTCACTCGCCAGGGCGGTGCCATCTGCGGCGTTGTCGACGTGCTTGATGACGCGCAGTGTCCCGAGCTGGAAGCTGTTGGTGAACAAGCACGAAACGTTCTCTGCTTCCTCGAGTTGGATCGTTGCCGTCCGCGTGGACGTGTTCGTCGACGAGTTCTGAGCCTGGTCTTCCGTGCAGCTCAAACCGGTCAGCGCGAAGGCTGGCCCCGGATCGGTCTCGGTCGCGGTGTTGGTTCCGAAGGTGGTGATGCCGCTGAAGACCGCCTGGTTCGACAGCGTGGGATCGCCGTCGTCGTCAAGGGTGAAGTTCGTGAGACCGGCGCCGGTCGTCGTGAACGAGAAATCGGTCGGGCCGTCCGGCAAAGCATCCTTCGTGATCGTGATCGTCGCCGGGAAGATGACCGCGCTCGCGGACAAGGAACGGTCTTGGTTGCCGCCCTTCCCATCCACATCGAGCAACCGCATGTGGTAGGGCGCGCCCGAGATATTGACCGCTGCGTTCTGCATGCCCCAGTCGACCCGAGCCGCGATGTGACCGCCCCATGCGAGCACGGGGTTGGAGACCGACGTCGTGAACTCGATCGTGATGGACGCTGGCCGATCCCCGTCAGAGAGGTCGATCGTGTACGGGTTCGCCAAAGAATCGGGATTGATCGACGTGATGGTGCCGCCGAAGAGAGTGAAGGCGCCCGGGACTTGAGTGACGCCACCAGCCACGACGTCCGGCTGCAGCGGGATCGGTTCGGTGTCGAAGGTGGACAACGAGCATCCGGAAACGCCGGAACACGGATCCGCGGTCGTCTCGGTGCGGTCGAAACTCGTTAGGTAGTCGAGCGCGTGCTTCCCGCCCTTCAACGTGTCCCACTCGATCGTGACTCGATGCCTGGCCGAACCGGTCGAGATGCCGGACAACTTCAGTCGATAGGGGATCGACTCCCCTTCGAAGTAATGCGCTTTCGAGGAGCCGAGGTTTCCGTTGACCCACGCCGCGCCGCTGCACTGCTCGGGCGGCTGACCGACGCCACCGTTGGCGCATTGATCGAGGTCTCCGGATGGCGATAAGGGGGCAGCTGCCGCCTTGGCCTGGGCGCCTGATCTGGAGTTGGACTCCTGCGAAGAACCGGGCTTTGAATCGGACCCCGAGGAATCACCGACCTGGGAGAGATGCGGTCCCGCGAGAGATACGGCGATAGCGAGTGGGACGGCGATCATCAGCACTGAGACCATCGGCGCACGCATCGCGGTGCGGATGTCGGTCGGTCGTCCACGCATCGTTGATTCCCCCGTTGTGCTCCGGTGCGTCCCCGAAAGAAGCTGGAGCCCCCACACCTGGAACGCTTGTCCTTCGAAAGTATGTGTTGCCTTGAGATGTGTTCTCTGCGAAATCACTTTGTCCTGCCTTGTGGTGGAGGAGAACTGGACAAAACGAACCTAGTTCCGCGATTAAACACGGAGGTGCGCTCAAGAACGGCGGGCTCAACTCCACCGCTGGTCCTGAGCCTCGACAACGAGGCTTGCGGGAGACTTCTGGGCGTGCCCGGGACCGGGCGGAGCCAGCGGAGCTAGGTTGACGCGCCGTCACTCCGTCCCGCACCCTGCCCCACATGGACGCGCCGACCACACAGTTTGCTCACGGGCCTGAAGGTGAGGTCGCCTTTCAAGTCTTTGGCGACGGACCGATCGATCTGCTCTTCGTAACACCATGGCTCTGGAACGTCGAAGTCATGTGGGAAGAGCCGCGCATCGAACGCTTCATGCGTCGACTCGCAAACTTCAGTCGAGTCATCATCTTCGACAAGCGAGGGATCGGCGTATCGGACCCGGTGCCGCTCGGCGCGCTCCCCACCCTCGAACAATGGGCGGACGACATCCGCACGGTGCTCGACGCTGCACGATCTGAGCGCGCAGCCATCGTCGGCAGCGCCGAGGGTGCGCAGATGGCGATGATCTTTGCTGCGGCACATCCAGAAAGAACATCTGCACTCGTCTTGATCAACGGCAGCGCATGTTATCTGAGACACGACGACTATCCGATCGGTCTGCCTCGACACCTCATCGATCGTTCGGTCGAAGTCGTGGCTGGCCCCATGCGAGACCTCCTGTCGATGACGCACCATAGCCTCCGCGACGATCCTGGGTTCCGGCTATGGTTCGAACGATTCGCGCGTCTCTCGGCGTCGCCTTCATCACTCAAGCAGATCTACCGTAACGGAATGGAGTGGGATGTTCGCGCCGCCCTTCCCGCGATCCGAGTTCCAACACTCGTGCTTCACCGCTCGGAAACAACCTTCGTGCGGATCTCGGCCGGACGCTATATCGCTGATCACATCCAAGACGCTCAGTTCGTCGAATTGCCGGGGGCCGACCAATCGTTTTACGCCGGCGATCAAGACGCCCTCGTGAGGGAGATCCAAGGATTCTTGACCGGGGTTCGCGGTGAGCCCGATCACGACCGCGTGCTCGCCACAGTTCTTTTCACCGACATCGTTGGCTCCACTGAACGGGCAGCGGAACTTGGGGACAAGCGGTGGCATGAAGTGCTCGACACGCACGACCGCGCCGCTGCCGATCAGATCCAGCGACACCAGGGCCGACTCATCAAGAACACCGGCGACGGGGTGCTCGCAACGTTTGATGGACCGGCACGCGCGATCCGCTGTGCCCGCGCGATCTCAGACGACGTCTCCACGGTAGGACTCCGGGTCCGCTCCGGACTTCATACTGGAGAGGTCGAACTTCGGGGGGAAGACATCGGTGGCTTGGCGGTTCACCTGGCGTCGCGCGTCATGGCCGAAGCGGCCGCGGGCGAAGTCCTCGTTTCGAACACCGTCAAGGATCTCGTTATCGGCTCAGGCATCGAGTTCGCGGATCGTGGCGTACGTTCACTCAAGGGTGTGCCGGGC
>JBKJXT010000384.1:0-27044 GCA_046716205.1 Actinomycetota bacterium | reverse complement strand
CGAGTGGAGCGCGCCGCCGCCGCCGAACGAGCCGCTGACGCGCGACGAAGCCGAGGCGTACTGGCGCCCCCGGGCGCGCGACGGCTCGCTGCCCGAGCGCGACCGGGTGGAGGCGATCGAGCAGCTCGCGCGGCTGCGCGACGTCGACCCCGAACGCTGGTGGTACCAGCGCGACTGGACCGACACCGGCCAGCCGCTGCACGTCGAGGCCCTGCGGACCTCGTACTCGCGCCTGTCGCCCTTCGACGACTGCGGCCTGAAGTACCTCTACCAGGTCGAGCTCGGCCTGGATCCCGACCAGACCCACAACATGCTCGTCGGCTCGTGGATACACGACATCGTGGATCGTTGCGCACGCGACGAGTTGCCGGCAGACCTCGACGCGCTCATCGCCGAGCTGCGTAGCCTCTGGCGTCCCGAGGCGTTCCCCAACGCCGCGATCGAGCACCGCATGCGGCTGTCGTGCGAGCGGATGCTTCAGCGCTGGCTCAAGGCGGAGGGCGCAATCAAGCCGCTGGCCAGCGAGGTCGAGTTCAGCTTCGAGATCGAAGGCGCGACGCTGCGCGGCTACATCGACCGCATCACGCGCATCGCCAACTCCGTGCGTCTCACCGACTACAAGACCGGGATGGGCTACCGCCCCAAGGACGAGGTCGAGGAGGACCTGCAGCTCGCGACCTACTACCTCGCGATGAAGCGTGATCCCAACCTCGAGAGGTTCGGCAACGTGATGCTGTTGGAACTCGCGTTCCTCGCGCGCGAGAACTCGCGCGATGGCTACTACAAGCCCTCCTTCGATCCGCGCCGCAAGCCGGACTACGAGACCAACGCCCAGGCGCGCCTGGAGGAGCTCGTCCGCGGCATCACCGCCGAGGAGTTCGCGCCGCGCGCCGATGCCAACTGCATCTGGTGCAAGTTCAAGACGCTGTGCCCGGTGTGGGCCGAAGGGGACGAGGTGACGTTGTGAGCACGGCGACCGATGTGTTCGAGCACGACGCGCCGAAAGAGGTGCTGCATGCGCTCGGCGGGCATGCCCCCACCCACCAGCAATGGGAGGCGATCTCCTCACCGCTGGCGCCTGCGGTGCTCGTCGCAGGCGCGGGCAGCGGCAAGACGGCCGTCATGGCCGCGCGCATCGTGTGGCTGATCACCGGCGAGCACGCGAAGCCCACGCAGATCCTCGGCTTGACGTTCACGAACAAGGCTGCGGCCAACCTGCTGGAGCGGGTCCGGCGCGCGATCGAGCCGTTGGGGCTGCCTGAAGGCGAGGAGCCCACGATCCTCACCTACCACGCCTTCGCATCGCAGCTGATCTCCGACTACGGGTTGCGCGCGGGCTACGAGCCCGGCGCGTCCCTGCTCAGCGACGCCCAGGCCTATCAGCTGTGCGCGGAACTGTTCGCCGAGCGCACCTACGACGCGCTCGAGGTTCGCTCGATGTATCACGTCTCCAGCGTTCGTCAGCTCGCCGACGACTGCGCGAACCACTTGATCGAGCCCGAGGACGTCATCGCTGCCGACGAGCGCTTCCTCGCGATGCTCGACGAGAAGGGCAAGAAGATCGCGCGCGACGTGGTCACCGCGGCGCGCGAGCGCATCGAGCTGTGCGGCGTCGTCGCTGCCTACCGCGACACCAAGCGGGCGCGTCACCTGTTGGACTACGGCGACCAGATCGCGGTCGCGTGTGAGCTCGCTGCCGACGAGCGCGTCGCCGCCGACTTCCGCTCCCGCTACACCGTCGCGTTGCTGGACGAGTTACAGGACACCAACCACGCGCAGGCCATGATGCTGCGGCGCTTGATGCCGGTCGGCTACCCGGTGACCGCCGTCGGGGACCCCGACCAGAACATCTACGCCTGGCGCGGCGCCAGCCTCGCGAATCTGCTGCAGTTCCCCGAGCAGTTCCCGGTCGACGCCGAAGGCACCAAGGCGCGCCGCCTGCCCCTGGAGGTCAACTTCCGCTCCGGCGCGCGCATCCTCGCACTGGCGAACATGCTGATCGACCCCATCCCCGAGGCGCGCCGGCCGCGCGACAAGGTGCTCGTCCCGTTCCCGCCGCTGGGAGAGGGCGAGGTGGCCGCGATGCTGCTCGCCGATCAGGCCGACGAGGCGTCCCACATCGCCACCCAAGCCGTCCTGGCGCACGACGCTGGGACACCGTGGCGCGAGATCGCAGTGTTGTGCCGCAAGAAGCGCCTCTTCGACGAGATCGTCGAGGTCTTCCGTGAGCGCGGGATCCCGCTGGAAGTGATCGGGCTCGGCGGGCTGATGAAGATGCCGGAGGTCAACGACCTCGTCGCGATGCTGCGGGTTCTCGACGACCCGATGCGCAACGTTGCGCTCGCGCGCCTGCTGCGTGGCCCCCGCTGGCGGATCGGGCACCGCGACCTCGCGCTGATCGCGCGTCGCGCTGCCGAGCGCAACCGCGAGATGCGCGAGCAGCTCGACCGCTTCGAAGGCCCCGGGGACGTCGCGTTCTCGCTGGCCGAGGCGCTGAGTTTCGTGGACGAGATCGAAGGCCTCAGCGCCGAAGCGCGCGAGCGCATCGCCGCGTTCAACGCCGAGCTCACCGAGCTGCGCCGTCACACCGGCCTGCCGCTGACCGAGCTCGCGCAGAAGGCGCTGGATGGCCTGGGGCTGCTGGCGGAGCTGCGCGCCTCGTCGTCGCCCGGCGCGCCCGCAGCGCTGCGCAACATCGCGAACTTCCTGGATCGCATCGCAGCCTTCGAGCCTCTGGAGGGCGAGCCGACGCTCAACGCGCTGATCGAGTGGCTCGACGCGATCGAGTCCTCCGACGAGGACATCGAGGCCGCGCAACCCACCGAGGAGGACTCGGTGAAGCTCATGACGATCCACCAGGCGAAAGGGCTCGAGTTCGACCTCGTGTTCCTCCCCGGGCTCGCCGCCGGCAAGCGCTCGCAGATCTTCCCCGACACCACCCGTCAGGCCAATCCGGCGCGCAGCGCGCGCTACCTGCCCTTCGAGTTCCGCGGAGACAAGGACGTGCTGCCCCGGTTCATGGGCAACATGTCGGGGTTCAAGGACGAGCTCGAGCAGCGCGCCATGGAAGAGGAGCGCCGGCTGCTGTACGTGGCGGTCACCCGCGCGCGCAAGCGCCTGGTTGCCTCCGCCGCGCACTGGTACTACCCGTCGGGCTCGCGCGAGGCGCTGGGCAACCCGCTGGGGCCCAGCCTGTTCTTCTCCGAGATCGCAACCTTCCCCGGTGTGGAGAAGATCGAGATGGTGACTGAGGCGCCCGAGCCGAACCCGCTGATCGACCGGCGCGCCGAGCGTGCGTCGCGGTGGCCGCGTCCGGCCAAGCCCGACGCCGACCCCCTGTTCCCCGACGGCATCGCGGTCGCGGTGCAACAGGCGCGCGAGCGCGTCGAGATCGACGAGACGTTGTTCCCGCTCGAGCCGGCCGCGGCGATTCCCAGGCCGCGCGGGCTGCCGGTCACCGCGCTGGTCACCTACGCGCGTTGTCCGAAGCGCTTCTACTGGTCCTACGTGCGGCCGCTGCCGCGGCGTGGGAGCGCGGCTGCCCGCATCGGCACCGTCTTCCACTCCTGGCTCGAGCAACAGGGCAAGGGTCAGATCACCCTGGTTGACCCCGAGGCCTACGACGACCGCGAGCCGCACCCCGACGATGGGCGCTACCAACACCTGCGCTCGGTCTACGCCGCGTCGCGGTTCGCCGAGCGCGTGCCGGCGTTCACCGAGCGCCCGTTCGCGCTGGTGATCGGCGACACCGTCGTGCAAGGCCGCATCGACGCGATCTTCAGCGAGTCCGATGGACGGTGGGAGATCGTCGACTGGAAGACCGGGCGCGCGCCTGAGCCCGAGCAGGCCGACACCGTGCAGCTCGATCTCTACGCGCTCGCCGCACAAGAGATCTGGGGCAAGCGCGCCGAGGACCTCCGGCTCACGTTCCTGTTCCTCGGCGGGGACACTCCCGTCGAGATCTCGCTCGACGCCGAGCCCGCCAGCTCGATCCGGGCGCGCCTGGAGGCAACGATCGGCTCGATCAGCGCCCAGCGGTTCGAGCCGATCGTCGGGCCGACGTGCCGGTTCTGCGACTTCCGGCGCGATTGCACGGAGGGGCGCGCCTGGCTCGCCGAGCAGGAAGGATGAAGGCTGCATAAGAGTCGAGGGAGAATCGGCGAAGGCGGCAAGACAGGGAGGACGGCGCGAGGGCTGATTCGGTACCCTGGCGCCTATGCCTGATCCGAAGAAGCCTTCGAAGCCGCTCGCGCGCAAGCCGGCGACCCGCAGCGCGACCACCAGCCGCTCGCGGTCCAAGCCACCCACCCCGCCCCTTAACGACGACGCGGACCTTCCCTCCGACGAGCTCGACGACCTGGACTCCGCCGGACCCGTGGCCGTGGGCCGAAGCTCCGGGCTCGGCGCGCGCCTTGCGATGAACGAGGACGACGAGCCGTTCAACGAGGACGACTCCGGCGACTCCTTCGAGGAGCAGCTCTTCAACCTCGGCCAGGAACCGGAACCAGAGCCCGACGCCGACGCGAGCCCGCCCGCCGTCGAGGAGGGCCCGCCCGTCATCGAGCGTCCTCGCGACGAGCTGATCGCGGGTGGACTGGCGCTGGTGCTCGCGGCTTCGACGTTCCTGCCGTGGTTCAAGGCTGGCATCGCCACTTTCAGCGGTTGGGCCGGCGGCCGCTTCGGTCCGGCCGTGACCTTCCTCGCGCTCGCGGCGGTCGCCATCGTCGCGTTGCGCAAGCTCGGCAAGCCGGTCGTGTTCCCGCTCGACCACGCGCTGGTGATCGAAGGGATCGGCTGGATCTGCACGCTGGCGATCCTGGCGAGCAACCTGATGCCACCCAAGATCGGATTGATCCCGACCCAGCGGAACAGCATGCTGTTCGTATCGCTGGTCCTGGCGGTTGGCCTCGCACTGTTCGCCGGCCGTATCTCCTCGGGCGCGCCGTTCGTGATGCGGCCGGGATGGTTCAAGTCCGCTGCCGGCAAGCTCGGCGCCGCGATCCTGATCGTCGCCAT
Source organism: Actinomycetota bacterium (assembly GCA_046716205.1). Lineage (GTDB taxonomy): Bacteria > Actinomycetota > AC-67 > AC-67 > AC-67 > JBKJXT01. Next base: position 22,028 of record JBKJXT010000384.1, on the reverse strand, counting down.
CGCGGCCGGGACAGCGTTCGGCGTCATGAACGGCGGCGAGACTCCGCTCGCCTCGGCTGGTCAAGGCGGGAAGACGCCGACACTGATCAAGGGTCTCCCGGACTGCGTGAAGAAGTACAAGTTCCCGATCCCTGAGGGCTTCAAGCCGGTGAACGGCTACGCGGACGAGACCACCGGGTCGTGCATCGCGACGCTCAGTACGCGGCTAAGCGTCTCCGACGCGTACGCGAAGTACCAAGCAGCGCTCAAGGCGGCCAACTGGACGTTCGCGAAGGCGAAGGCCACGAAGGGCCAGCGGTTCCGCTCATTGACGCTCAAGTCGCCTCGATGCGGGTTCGTCACGATCGCAGGCGTCGGCAAGGTCGAGCAGATGTACGTGCAGCTGCAGGACTGCGCCGCCCTGAATCCCGGCCGCAACTAGGAACGAAACGTCTAGGAGTTCGCGCGGGCTAGCGTGCGCATCATCTCGCTGCGCTGTGATGGGTCGCCGAGGAACGTGACCACCATCTCGTTCGCGCCCGCTTCCTCGAACGCCTTGAGACGGTCCCGACAGCGAGCCTCGTCGCCCACGATCGACACCTGATCACAAAGCTCATCCGGCGTCGCCTGGATCGCGCCGGCCTTGTCTCCGCCGAGGAACAGGTCCTGCACCCGCTTGGCCTCCTCGACGAAACCGTAGCGCTGCACCAACCGGTTGTAGAAGTTCTGGTCGCGCGAGCCCATGCCGCCGATGTAGAAGCCGATGATGAACTTCACGGCATCGAGGCCCGCGCGCTGGTCGCCGGCGAACACCGGCGCGAACGGGGCGACGGTGAAAGAGCCGAGTCCCTCGTCGCGCGCCGCGAGCCCGGCCTGCAGGGGCTCGGCGAACACCGATGGCGCGTGTTCGGTCGAGTAGGGGAAGGGCAGCCACCCGTTGGCGACCTCCGCCGTCATCTGGACGTTCTTCGGCCCCAGAGACGCGACGTACACCGGGATGTCGGCGCGGTGACCCTCGTTTAGCAGCTTGAGACCCTTGTTGAGCGTGAACACGGAGCCTTCGTGCAACACCTTGCCGCCGGACCACACCTTGCGGCAGATGTCGATGATCTCACGGGTGCGTTGGACGGGACGGTCGTAAGGCACGCCGTGCCAGCCTTCGATCACCTGGGGGCCGCTGGCGCCGACGCCGAGGATGAACCGGCCACCGCTGAGTTGATCGATCGACGCCGCCGTCGTGGCGAGCAAAGCAGGCGTGCGCGCATAGATCTGCGCGATGTTGGTCCCGAGCTTGATCGTGGTGGTCTCGCACGCCAGTTGCGTGAGCGTGGTGAAGGCGTCGTAGGTGTAGACCTCCGAGCACCAGATCGTGTCGTAGCCGAGATCCTCGGCTTGCTTCGCCAACGCGATCATCCCCGCGCGGTCGTGCATCTCCGGGTAGGGGATCTCGATGCCGATCTTCATGAGCGCTCCTCGGGGGCCATGGATGGTGACGCGCGCCGAGCCTACATGCGCACGCAGCGCAGACGAAAAGCGCGGCTACACTGCGCGCCGATGAACAAGCTCGCCGCCATCCTGATGCTCGCGCTCGTCGCGGCGTGCTCGACCGACCGCACACCGCCCGACGCCCTCGGGAAGCAACTGCTTCGCAGCGGCGATCTTCCGGGATCGGTATCCCCGCACACCCAGATCGCCGGCGTCGTAGATCTCCCGAGGCTGCGTTCGATCCTGCCGCTCGATCAGGATGTCACGCTGGCGTTGAAGACTGCCGGGTTCCAGGCGGCGCGGGCGTCGGCATTCGAGCAGGCCACCGACGACGAGGGGTGTGCGCCGCTTCAGTCACCGTGCACGGGGCGGCCGACCACGATCCTCTTCACCTCGATCGTCATGACGTTCTTCTCGCAAGACGGCGCGGCCGAAGGCATGCAGATCCTCCGCAAGCCGCTGAAGACCTACAGCCCGAAGGCGGTCGCCGGCATCGAAGACCTGGGCGATGAGCACTTCGCGCTGCTCGGCGCGCCGGGATCGCTGACCCCTCAGATGTTCCTGGCGTGGCGTCGCTCTAACGTCGTGCTGTTGCTGGTGCGATCACCGGCGAGCGAGAACGCACTCGCGATCCTCACGCCCGCGCGCCAGATGGATGACCGAGCGGTTCGCAAGAGCTAGAAGCGGCGCTTGGGGCGGCGGCCCATCATCGAGTTCCGCCCGCGACCGCCCGTGAACACCATGCGAGGCGGGTGGATCTTCAGGCCCGCGTCTTCCCACTCGGTGTGCAGCTTCAGGCGCGCGGCGATCCTGGACACGTCGGCACGCTGATCCGGCAACACGAGCGTGACGCCCGTCCCGCCGCGTCCCGCGCGCGCCGTGCGACCGACGCGGTGGACGTAGGCCTTCTCGTCATCCGGCGGGTCGTAGTTCACGACGTGGGTGATGTGCTCGAGGTCGAGACCTCGCGCCGCGACGTCGGTCGCGACCAGCACGTCGCACTTTCCGCTCTCGAACTTCGCCAGCGCCTTCTCGCGCGCCGGCTGGCTCATGTCGCCGTGCAGTTCGATCGCGTTGAACCCGTGCTGGCGTAGCGTGCCGGCCAGACGATCCGCGCCGCGCTTGGTGCGCACGAAGATCAGGGTGAGGCCGCGCTCGCCCGCGAGCTCGCGCACCATGACGTTGGTCTTGTCGCCGGGCTCGACGGGGATGAAGCGGTGATCGGCCTCGGTCACGACCGGACGGTCGTCGACGATCTCGTGACGCACGGGCTCCACGGTGAACCGCTTGGCCAGGTAGCCGATCTCTCCGTCCAGCGTCGCGGAGAACATCATCGTCTGACGCTCGTCGGGAAGCATGGCGAGGATCTTGGAGACGTCGGGCAGGAAGCCCATGTCGAGCATGCGGTCGGCCTCGTCTAGCACGGCGATGCGCACGCGGTCGAGCTTGACCAGCCGACGGTTCACAAGGTCGATCAGACGACCCGGCGTCGCCACGATGATGTCGGCCTTCGTCGCGCGCTTGCCTTGGTCGCCGATCCCAACGCCGCCGTAGGCGGTTGCGACTTTCAGGTGATGCACGTCGGCGATGCCGCGGAACTCCTCGGCGACCTGCGTCGCGAGCTCCCGCGTCGGGACAAGTATGAGCGCTTCGGGGGAGAGGTCGTTGTGGTCCAGGCGCTCGACGATCGGCACCGCGAACGCCAGCGTCTTGCCACTGCCGGTGCGCGACTTCGCGAGGACGTCGCGCCCTGCGATCGCGTCGGCCAGCACGAGGGCCTGGATCGCGAACGTGCCGTTGATGTTGCGCATCGACAGTGCCTCGACGACCTTGTCGGAGACGCCGAACTCGGCGAACGACGGCGCGGGCACCTCGACGGGATGTTCGATGCGCACCGGTGTTTCCTGCAATTCGTTCTGAGACATGCTGCTCCTTCTACTTCTGTGACGTCGTCGTCGACGTCTCGGGAGAGGCCCGACAACCCGAGACCGTCCAGAAGGAGGAACCGAGAGATCCAAACCTCACGGGAGAACGAGAGTTCTCCGTGCGGACCAGGTTACCAGGCGGAAGGCCCCCCGACGCGCATCTGTGCGCATTCGTACAGGTTCTGGGGTCCTCACGCGGCCTCGCTGCGCCGGCAGAATGAAGGGAGCTGTGGCTCAGCGCGTCTGGACGACCACGTCGAAGGCGATCACGGCCGGGATGGCAGGACCGCTGAGCCCAAGGGCGCGCAGGGGGATCGTCCCCACCGGCGCGCCGGTGAGCGTCGGACCCGACTCGTCCAGCTGGATCGCCGTCAGCGACGGGTTCCCGACCGGCTTGTTCACCACGAAGATGCGGTTGGACACTGGGTCGTAGGCAACGCCCTCCGGCGCGCCACCGGCCACCCCGGTCTTGATCCGCGCGATCTCGGCCTGCGGGCAGGACCCAACGCACGCGGCGAGGATGTTGCGGTCGATGATGCTCACGCTGTCGTTGCTGCCGTTCGCGGTGATGATCCACCGCGCGCCTGACGGAGAGTCCGCAAGCGTCAACTCGATCGGGCGCGCGCCAGGCAGCGGCACGGTCACCGGCGCACCGCCGGCCGTCGTGAACGACTGCAGGCTGCTCCCGCTGATGTTGACCAGGTGCACGCGCGAGAACTCCGCGTCGTACACCGCACCGTCGGGTCCGTCGCCGGTTGCCCGCGTCTCGGTCTTGGTCATCGAGAACCCGGCCGGCACAGCAGGCGAAACGTTGAACGTGTCGAGGGAATCGGTGCAGTTCGACGTCGCGAAGACGCGTGAGCCGTTGGTCTCCGCCGCGACCGCGTAGGGGATCGCGCCGGTCGTTTCCGTCGTTGCCACCTCGACCATCAGCCCTGCAGGCCCGTGCAGCAGCGACGCGTCGTATGCGGTCACGCTGCCCTTGGGTAGTCCGCAGCCACCGAGCGCCTGCCACGTGTTGGTGACGTAGACCATGTGTTTGGACTCGCCGCCGATCGTTTGGTCCGCGGCGTGGATCCCGACCGAACCCGGGCGCGCGGCGAACGGCGACGCCGCCAGCTCGAGCACGATCTCGCCGCTGAGGTCGAACGCGCCGACCGAACCCTCGATGCCGTGGTTCGCCGTCAGCAACAGCGGGCGCGAGCCGTTCAGCGCCGGCGGACCTTGATCGACCCACAGGCGCACCGGCGAGGTGCCTTTGCTCACCAGCGGCGGCTGTGTTTCGGTCAGCGTGTCCGCGTCGAAGAAGTTGAGGGTGGAGTTCAGCGTGGTCGAGACGATCACGCGGGAGTGCGTGCGCTCGGGGTGCTCGGCGCGCGCCGCACCGGCGGGCACGGCGAGGGCGAGCAGGCACATGAAGGCAAGAGGTCGTCGCATACGTCCTGGTTCGCCGGATGTCGCCTGATTCCTGCTGCTCACAGCCCGCGGAACCCGGTCAAGGGGCACGCTGCGCGGGGGGCGCGCCTAGGCAGCCGTGCGGCGTCGGAAGCGGAAGTAGCCCCAGAACGCCACGGACAAGGCGCCGAACACGACGAAGAACACCATGATCGTCGCCATCGGCGCGGCGTTCGGGCTCACGAGGTAGTCGCTGTTGGGATCGGCCAGCACGTGCAGGAACATGAATCCGGCCAGACCGAACAGCGCCGCCCACACCGGACGGCTCCACCTGAAGAGCTTCTCGCCGGCCAGGAACCGCAAGGGGATCATCCCGAACACGACGCCTTCGATCCCGCCGATGAACAGCGCCGCCAGGATCGAGTCAACGATCAACACCCACAGCGCCGGCTCCTGCTGCGTTGCGAGCTCGGCGAACGGCGCGCGTACCACCCACGCGCCCAGCGAAAGTACGAGCATCCAGATCGCAGCGCGCGCAGCGTGAACGCCCTGCTCCTTGCGGTTGAGCTCCGCGGCGAACGCGAAGCCGGCGATCGCGCCGTAGAAGTAGCCGGGCTGGAATCCCGCGACGCGCGACACCACGACGCACGCCAGCGCCACCAACAGCGTGCCCGGCAGCACCTTGATCCGACCGCTGTCGCTGTGGCGTGCGCGCATGTAGCGCCGACTCGGCACGGTGAAGATGAACGTGAGCACCACGATGCACACTGTCAGGGCGATCGAAGCATTAAACGACGCGCGGTCCAAGCCAAACGAAGGATCGAGGAAGCCGTAGAGGATCACCGTGAGGACGGTGAAGATGCCGAAACCCTGCCAGGTCTCGGACAGCGGCCGTTCTCGCTCACGGGCCGGTCTGCCGAAGCGGAACCAGCCGCGCACCTCGTCGTAGTTCTCGTCGAGGGTGTTGTTGAACAGCACGCTCGGGAAGATGACGAGCATCATCAGCGCGGCGAGGAGCAGCAGGGATCGAACCAGATCGGCGGGGGAGGTGGATACCTCGTCGGGATGTTGCAGGCTCGCCGCCATCGCCGGGCGTCCGCGCTCGTGCTCGACTCGCAAGGCCGACTCATCGTCCCCCGAGTCGGTCGAAGGTATGGGCGGCGCGCTCGGCAACGGCGACTGGAGCGCGCCGGATACCCCGATCGGACTGAAGGTCGGTTGGGACCCTGCCGCGACGCGGAACGGCTGTCCGCCGGGCTCGACCACCATGATGTAGGACTGCAGGTCAGGGTCGGAGGCCGGGTTGGCGCTGTAGCTTTCGAACACCAGTCGCGTGCCCTGCGGGTTCCAGTCGCCGAGTCGGTCGCCTCGTCTGGGGGTGTCGGCGATAACGGCCGGCTCGCCGCCGTCGGGAGAGATGACGAGGACCTTCGTCTGCGCTCCCGCGAGGCTTCCCTCGGTGTTGTAGGCGATCTGCGTTCCGTCGGGTCGCCAACGGATCGGTCCGAAGCTCTCGCCGGCCAGCACCGCGAGGGTCCGAGGTGGTCCGCCCAGCGCCCCGACGATCGCGAGCCCCGCGGTGAACCTCGCGTCCGTGAAGGCATAGGCGACGCGGGTGCCATCCGGCGACCACCGTTGTCCTTCGATGGATCCGCGATCGTTGACGACGACCTCCCGCTCGGCGCCCGAGATGGCGTCGATCGCGACCAGCGTCGAGCCGTCGCGCACGGCAAGGATCGTCTCACCGACCGGGGACCACACCGGACATGCGCCGGGCGCGAGGATGCGCTCCGTCGCGGTGGCGAAGTCGTGGATGACGACCGACGCGTCACGCTCGAAGGCGAGGCGTGCGGAGTCCGGCGACCACGTGGGACACTTCCCGACGACCTGGATCCGCTCGGCGGGTGTGTCGACCGTCGTGACGACGACCTTCTCGGCCTCGAACCCGCCTCTGGTGAACGCGATCATCTCACCGTTGGGCGACCACACGGGCAAGGTGTCGCGCTCGGGCGAAGAACTGAGGGTCGTTGAGCCAACGTTGGCGCCGGAAGCAGCCTTCGCGACCGGATCGTCTTCCAGGACGAAGATGTCCGGGTTCTGTAGATCGGATTCTGTGCTGTACGCGATGCGCTCGGGGCTGGTCTGCGCCGCGGCCGGCACGGTAACCAACGCGAGCCCGATCATCGCGATGGCGATCGCCGTGCGCCTGGTCATTGGGCACACCGTACCCACCCAGCGGGCATGTACGCGTCAACGCGGCCCCGGCCATAGGATGCGCGGCGTGGCTGTCATCGAGATCAGCGGTCTGCGTAAGGAGTACGTCCGGCTCCGAAAAGGGCGAACCGTCGCCGTTGACGGCCTGGACCTGGAGGTTCCCGAGGGGGGTGTGTACGGCTTCCTCGGCCCGAACGGTGCCGGCAAGACGACCACGATCCGCTGTTTGCTGGGCCTGATCCGCCCGAGCGCCGGCGCATGCAAGGTCCTCGGCGCGGACACGCGCACGCAGCTCCCCAGCGTGATCGGCCGGATCGGCTCGTTGGTGGAGGCCCCGGCGCTGTTCCCCGGTTTCTCGGGTCGCAAGAACCTGGAGCTGCTGGGCGGGCTGAACGGCTACGGGCCGAAGGCGTGCAACATGGCGCTGGAGCGGGTCGGACTCGCATCGCGCGCGGACGATCTCGTCAAGACGTTCTCGCTGGGGATGAAGCAGCGACTCGGGGTCGCGGCGGCTCTGCTGAAGGATCCGGCGTTGCTGATCCTCGATGAGCCGGCGAACGGACTCGACCCCGCCGGCATCAAGGAGATCCGCGAGTTGATGCGCGCGCTCGCTGCGGAAGGGCGAACGATCTTCGTGTCGAGCCACATCCTGTCGGAGGTGCAGCACGTCGCTGACCGCGTCGCGATCCTCGCCCGTGGGCGCTGCATCACCGAGGGCGCGGTGAACGACGTCCTCAACGCATCGCGCGGTGAAGGCGTGGTCGTGAAGCTCGCCGACCTTGAGGCGGGTGTTGCCGTTCTGAGCGCAGCCGGCTTCGAGGCGAGCATCGCCGAAGGAGCGATCCGGGTCATGCTCGGTGGCGGCGATCCGGCCCGCATCACCGAAGCGCTGGCGCGAAAGAAGCTCTACGTGAGTGAGCTCCGCCCCGACACCGTCGATCTCGAAACCGTCTTCCTGCAACTCACCGAGGTCGGGGCCGACGTGATCGGCGAGACGCGGCAGGTGCCGTCGTGATGAACACGTTGCGAGTCGAGGTGCGGCGCGTCTCGTTGCGTCGCTTGACCCGCGTGTATGCGGCGCTGCTGATCCTCGGGTTCGTCGTCGCGGGGACCGTCGCGTTCTTCCAGAGCCAGCCGATCGCCAACGAGCAGGCCGCGCTCGAGCAAGCGCGGCGTGTGCGCGCCGGGGCGGTTCAGGAGTGCATCACGCACGGCGGCTTCGACTTCGCCCCGCCCAGCGGCCCCGATGCCGGGTCGATCGAGGAGCTGTGCGACCGGCAACTCCCGCCGCCGGAGGTGTTCCTGCGTGAGCAGGATCGCTCGTTCCGGCTGACGTCGATGATCGAGGTGCTCCAAGGCTCCTCCGCCCTGATCCTCATCGTGGCGATGGTCATCGGTGCATCGATGATCGGCGCCGAGTGGAACAACCGGACCGTCACGACGACGCTGACGTGGGAGCCACGCCGGGTCCGGCTGCTCGTCGCGAAGGCGCTGGCGGCGGCGCTGGTCGTGTTCGCCGGGGCGCTCGCGGTGCAGATCGTGATCGTCGGCGCGTTCGCGCCCGCCGCGTACTTCCGAGGGGTGTCTACGGTCCCCGGCGGTTTCTGGCAGACACTGGCCGAGGACATGATGCGTCTCAGCGCGATCGCGGCGGGTGCCGCGGTCCTCGGTTTCTCCATCGCGACGATCGGCCGCAACACCGCGGCTGCGCTGGGTGCAGCGTTCTTCTACCTCGCGATCGCCGAACGGTTGCTGGCAGCGTGGCGGCCGGGCTGGCGGTCATGGTTGCTCGCCGAGAACATGGCCGTGGTCTTGGCTCGGTTCGCCGACTTCATCCCCGATCGGACCGTGCTCGTCGCGAGCCTGATCCTGCTGGGTTGGATCCTCGCAGTGTTCGGCGCGGCCACCGCGGTGTTCAGGCGCGCCGACATCGGCTGAGTCTCACCACAACGACGGACGCCGGTCCCACGGCCGTGCGCGCTCGAGCTGCGCGGACAGCATCAACACCGTGTGCTCGTCGGCGGGACGCCCGACGATCTGCACGCCCAGCGGCAGGCCGTCGACGCTGAACCCGGCCGGGATGTTCGCAGCCGGCTGGCCGGTGACGTTGAACGGCCACGTCCAGCACAACCAGTTGCGGTAGTCGTCCCACGCGTTCTCGATGTCGGCGCCGACCTCGCCGATCACCGGCGCAGGGCGAGACAGTGTCGGGGTCAGCAGCACGTCTACCGCGTCGAAGAATCGCATCACCTCGCGGCATGCGCGGTGCATCCCCTCGATCGCGATGAGGTACTGGGTCGCCGGCACGTTCTTCGCCATCTCGAAGATAAGGCGCGTCCGCGCCTCTATCAGCTCGAGCTGTTCGTCGGTGAGCGCCATCGCGCCGATGCCGACGGTCGAGCCCATCAGGAACCCTTCCTGCAGAGGCAGCAGGTCCGGCGCCGCCTCGGAGACGTCGTGGCCCAGATCCGCGAGTAGATCCGCGGTGGCGCGCACCGCGTCTTTGGTCTCGGCGTCCACAGTCTCGCCGTCGCGCTCGTAGGCGACCGCGATGCGGCAGCGGCGCTCTTCGGTCAGCGCTGAGGCGAAGGGCCGCGTCGGTTCGGGCGCCCAGCCGGGGTCGCCGGCCATCGGTCCGGCGGTGATGTCGAGGAACAGCGCCGCGTCGGCCACCGTTCGGGTGAGCGGGCCGTAGACCGTGAAGCCGGCCCAGTCGTCGCCGAGCAACGGGCCGAGCGTGATGCGATGGCGCGACGGCTTGAGGCCGAAGACGCCGCAGGCGGAGGCGGGGATGCGCACGGAGCCGCCCGAGTCGGAGCCTTGGTTGAGTGGTGCGCAGCCGAGGGCGGCGGACACCGCAGCCCCACCGGAGGAACCGCCGCTGGTGCGCTGCAGGTTCCACGGATTGCGCGTCACGCCGTACAGCTCGTTCTCGCACGTCGGCCGGTTGCCGAACTCGCTGGAGGCGGTCGTGGCGACCAAGATCGCGCCGGCGGCGCGAAGGCGGCGAACGACCTCCTGGTCGCGCCCGGCGCGATGACCGGCGAAAGCGCGCGATCCCATCTGCGTCGGACCGTCCTTGATGGCGCACAGATCCTTGACGGTGAACGGCACGCCGGCGAGGGGTCCGGTGATCGATCCGCGGTCGCAGGCGGCGGCGTCTTCGCGCGCCGCCTCGCGCACCCACGGGAACGCGTTGACGGTCGGGTTCACGCGCTCGATCGTGGCGAACGTCTGCTCGATCACCTCGGTCGCGGTGATGATGCCGCGCGCGATCGCGCCGGCGATGTCGGTGGCGGAGGCGCCTTGCACCTTCACGTTGCGCTCCGTGCGCGCGTCTCGATGAACGACGCGAGACGCTCGACCCCTTGATGCATGCTCGACTGCATCCCGTAGCTCACCTTCCCGTAGAGCCTTCGTAGAAGGCGACCGTTGACGCTATAGGGGAACGCGACGCCGTGGAGCGTGTGGACGAGCTCGCAGCCTTTCGGTACTTCGAGCACTTCGATGGACCACCGAAACTCGATCGCGCCCCTGCGACGGGATGGCGTGGAGCGGGTCCGCCACGCGAGCAGCCGCTCCTCGTCGCCGCGAGTGACCAGGGTCTCGTCTTTCGAGGGGTAGGTGCCGGCGATCCGGCCTTTGCCTGCGATGCGCGCGCCGGGGCGCAGCACGGCGCTGGTTCGCGACCGGATGGAGGTCATCGCCGTCCACACCTCTGTGGCCGCCGGGTCGATGACGACGCTCCATGCGGCGCGCGGGTCAACGACGATCATCCGCCGCACCTCGGTCACGGGGCGCTGCCGCAACCTCGGCAGGATCGTCTCGTCGAAGAACGCCGAGGGGAGGTCCAACCGCGCTTCGCTCTTCAAGGCGTCGCGCGGCGAGGCGGTGACCCCAGCGCTCTGCAGGGCCGCGGCGAACTCTTTCAGCGCGGCGCGCAACAGCTTCGTCGCGCGCCCGATGTTCATCCCGCGCGCGAGCGCGACCTCCGCGGCGGGGAACGAGACGCCGCCCCCCAGTACCGCTGCGACGCGCGCGTCTTCGGTCATCCCGTCGAGCGCGGCGCGCACCGGGGTCGAGACGGGTGTCTCGCTCATCCGCGCCAGCGCCGCATCGACGACCTTGCCCATCAGCCACGGGCGGAACGGGTGCTCGGAATGAAGCGTCGGGAGCTCGCTCCACGCGCCGGCGAAGGCGTCGCGAACCGCGGCGGCCGCGCGCAGCCGGTCGCGCGCCAGCAGCACGGCGATCGTTCCGGCCAGTCCCGTCCAGAGCTCGACGAGCGCGCGATAGGCGTCGACGTCGCCACAGCGAGCGCGCTCCTGCAGATCGACGTCGGCATCACCCAGCGGCATGGCCGGGAACCTATACGGTGCGAGCGCGCCGGGGCTCGTGCGGGGGAGGGCCTACAGCGCGGGGACGTGGACGCGCGGCGTCACGTCGGCTTTCACGTCGGCGTTGGAGAGGACCAACAGGTCGTCGCCTGCGAACCCGGCCCAGAAGCGTGGGCGGCCCGGTTCGAGGTCGGCGTCGGGCTCGAACTCGACGGTGATCTCGCGCGGCTTGGCCAGCGTGCGCGCCAGCGAACGAGCGAGTAGCTCGGGCAGATACGGGTCGAGCCAGGCGAGGTCGGAGGGGTGCATGGAGACCACGTAGCGAGTGGGGACCGTGCGGTTGGTGCGGAGGCGTCGCATCGCGGTGGTGAGTCCGTGCTCGAGGTGCGGGCGGCGTACGCGCCCCGGCGGGACCAGATGTCCCAGGTGGTCATTCGTACACTTTGAACGCATAATGCCGCGCCTTCCCCCTCGTCCCAGTGATTCTATTCGCCTCCCTTGGAGCTTTCCCTCCCTGGATGCCGCATAACCTTTGATGTTGCAAAGTACGCATTCTTGTACATCTGTCCGTTCCGATGTGCCGAGATGCTTGACCTGTTAAGCAGTGTTGCTAGCGTGACATCGATCTCTATGCTCCGGCCCGGGTAAAGAGAGAAGCGGAGCGAAGCGTCGGACGAACCACGACCTCTTTGGAAGGAGAGGCCATGCCTGACGCAACGCTCCGACTGTTGGAAACGCTTCGGGCCTACGGCGCCTCAGTCGACGCCGACCGACACGCCCTTGAGGCGTTCGCGCGACTCATCGCGGCGCCGGCGCCATGCGCGGCGGACATCATCTGGTACAGCTCGATCGCGAGCGATGCCCTCGTGGCCGGCGAAGGTCGTGCGGACGCCTTTCGGTGGGTCTATGCCCATGCCGTGGGGGCGAACGCGACCGCGGGTCGCGCGCCGTCGGCGAACCTCACGACGGGCGCGCTGGCCCTGGAGGGATTGCTGGACCTGCCGCCGCAGGAGCGCGCGGTGCTGGCGCTGTCGTGCCTGCTGGGGCTCAGCGACGCCGAGCTCGGCGAGATCATCGGCGTGGAGCCGGCGAGGGCGCGCACGATCCTGGACGCCGCGATCGACCGGGTACGTAGTGCGGCGCCGCCCCGTCGCTCACGCGACGGCCGCGCCGCCTAGAACCCCGAGTACGCGGAAGGGCGGGTCTTGCGACCCGCCCTTCCAGTGCTAGGTATTCTTAGGAGAACGTGGATCCGCTGAAGTTGATCGTCCGCGTTACCTGAGGCTGGTCCTGGCACGCCGGGCAATCGTGGAAGTTGTACGTGCGGAAGGTGCCGGTCCGCGTCGGGTTGTCTTGGTCGAAGCGGAAGCGCTCGCCGTTACCGAGGTAGCTGCCGCTGTCGAAGATGATGACCGGGCGCGGCAGGTCGCCGCGGATCAGGTTGCTCGTCACCGGGCCCCACAGGGTCGCCTTCCCACCGCCTGGGTTCAGGTCGACGAATGCGGCCTTCTTGAGTGCGAGGTCCAGCAGCATCAGGTACTTCGGCGCCGAGTAGGACGCCTCCGCGGTGTTGATCGCGACCTTGGTCGAGCCCACCAGCGAGTCGGGCCACGCGGTCTTGGTGATGTAGATCGACCACGTGCTCGTGCCGGGCGAGACGACCTTGGGCGCAGGGATGCTCGTGGAGCAGAGCGCGCCGAGCGCGGTGCCGTTGTCGCACAACGGGCGTCCCTCGATGTTGTCCGTCCGGTAGCCGTCCTGCCAGATGGTCGCGAGGGAGATGTCGTATTTCCCCTCACCCTTGAGAACCTTGCTCAAGCCCTGCAACGGGAACTCGAGCGTCACGCTGCACGTCGCATCCGTGCCGGTAGGCCCGCACGGCAGACGCGCGTCGTTGGGATCCCCGACCGGGTCGGTCGTGCTGGTGATGATGCGCTGGATGTGGCGGCTCTCGTGATCGTTCGGGTTGGCGATCGCCAGGACGAAGCCCTTGGGCTTGACCGCAGGGTTGGCCGGCGGCTGGCTCCAGGTGACGGTCGCCTTGTTCGAGCCGCGGATGACGGCGAAGCGGCTGTCGGTGAACTGACCGGTGCTGACCGGTCCGGTGAGCCGCCCGAACGTGTGGATGACCTGAGAAGGCGCGGGCGTGATGTCCCAGACCCTGGACCGGGTGACGGTGAACAAGGCATTGTCCACGCAGCCGGTTGCGGTCGAGATGTCGAAGCCCTTCTCACACGTCGACAGGTCGCCTCGGAACTCGTAGGTGCCCGGCGTGGCCGGCGTCTTGGAGACCACGATGCGACCGCTGGGCTGGCCGAATACCTGGTTCCAGTTCCCGCCGCTGATGTCGTTGAGGTAGAACTGGAAGTCGGTGATCATCGCGTCCTGGTCCAGGTAGAAGGAGTCCAGGATCGGCGCAGCGTCGAACCGACGGCCGGACCACCTGTACACCGAGGTGGTGTCGAAGTGGATCTTCCAGCCGAACTTCGGGTCGTCGGCGATCTTTTGGATCGTCACGGGGATGATGTGCTCGCGCGCGAACTGCTTCTCCGACGACGGCGGACCGAGGAGCAGGGAGAGCTCGTCGTCCTCGTCGTATGACGCGATGCGGTTCGTGTTCGCGTAGAGGTACAGGCAGAGGTTCGCCGTCGTGCCGTCCCAGTTCAGGAATGCGAGCGACGGGTTCTGAGACCGAGTCGTTGAGTTCTGGTTGGAGGGCTGATCGTCGGGTCCCAGCACCGAGTAGCCGTACTTGGGCGCGGGCCAACCTTGATCGCGGGTGTAGGACGTCGCGATCGACATGCCGACGCCGCCAGCGAGGTTCTCTGCGCGGTCAAGGGTTGCAGCAGCGTCATCGGCGTCGTTGTCGTCATTGCGATAGACCTGGTCGCAGCTCGTCACGGGCGCGCCGACCGTTCCGTCGGTGGCATCCGAGACCTGTGCGGCCCTGAGGGACCCGAAGTTGAACTGCCATCCTGTGGGGACGTAGTAGGTCGCGTCTACCACCGGCATGGTCTGGTCCTGTGCCGAGAAGCGGAACATCAGCGACGATGGCGTGTCGGTGGTTGCGGATGCCGGCTCGGCGTTCGTGCCGACCTGGGGACCCGCTACCAGGTCCGGGTCGAAGACCGGACAGTCCACGCCTGGCGTGCAGTCGCTGATGCCTGCCACGGCCAGACCCGGCAGGGCGATGGCCGCGCCGACGATGGCTGCCGCGAACCGAAGCTTGCGGCCCATCCGCCTGGTGCTGCGTGTGTCGCTCATGGTTTCCTCCGGATCGAAGCTGTGGTTACCAGGGATAGATCGTGAACTGAGAGGACGCGGAGTTGCTGTTGCCCCAGGCGTCGAAGTAGGTGACCTTCGCCGTGTAGGGCGTCGTCAGCGGCCCTGGACCCATGTAGTTGGGTTCGAGGTCGTTGATGCCGATGTTCTGGCTGTATCCAGCCTGGGGACCGTTGCGGACGAGCCCGTGGAACGGACCCTTGACCCGAAGCGCGCCCAGAAGGACCTCGATGTTCACGTCTGCCATCTCCGACGCGATCCCTAAGCCTGAGCTCACATCGTCGTTCAGCGTTCCGGTGAGCCCAACCTGTCCGGTCGGAACACGCGAGCCGCCGTCCGGGCAGGCCGCGTTGGTCCACTGGGTGGGCCACGGGTTGGGGATCAGGACGTCGCCGATACCGCCGACGTAGTAGGTACGGTCCCTTGGATAGCAACCGAAGATCAGCCAGCTGACGTCGGGCGCCGCGCCGAAGTTGTTGTCGCTGATGCGGCTGCATGTTCCGTCGTACCTGCCGCCGAAGTCTTGGCCGCCCCCTCGGGGACCCTGACTTGAGAGGTGACACCAGTGGCGCGGCGGCCAAGTCTGACGGTTCGCCGACGGGTTAGCCTTGTCGCCTGTTTGACCGGCTCCGACCGGCGTGCCTGCGTACTTGGTGATCGTTGGCACGGCGGGCGCGCCGAATGGGTCGGATGTCTCACCCGTGCTCGGGTTGCGCGCCTGCACGAAGATGTACAGCGTCGACGGGCCCCAGTTCGCAGGCAGCTGTGTCGTCGGGTCGCAGCCGGCCGCGGTTGCGCCACCGCTGCACGCGCCGACGAACTTGCCCGAGCCGGCGGGTGTCTCGATCGGCAGACCCGCCCAGTGGGTGCCCAGGTCGGTCACGTTGATGCTCGGGACGTCGCCGGACTCGACGAAGTCACCCGCGACGATCCCGAACTCGGGAACCGCGGTGGTGGCCGACGTGTAGGTCTGGCGGACGGCGCGGCCGGCGGGGGTCGCGGGCGTGGTGGCCGTGTTGATCCCCTCGGCGACGGTGACGTCGATGAAGGAGCCAGGAGTCGCGTTCCCCGTGATCCACAGCAGCCCCTTCTGGTACTTGGCCCGCGGCTGTGAGTTCGCGAACAGGGAGCTCGGTCCCTGCGCCAAACAGGCGACGTCGCCGGCGCACGCGGTGGCGTTAAATTCGCTCGGTCGAATGTTGCCGTACGGCACAACGCTCGTGATCGTGGGAGCGGCGGCGCCCGCGAGGGTCGGCGCCAGCCCCGCGAAGAGGCTGACAGCGACGGCGATGAGGCTAGCCTTTCGCCAGTGGGACTTCATCCTGGCTTCTCCTTTCGTCGAGCCTGCACCTACGGTGCGCTGCGACTCGATCGGTGAAAGTCGATACAGATACGTTCGCTTACGAGGTTCGCAGTGAGACGGACGGTTCCTGCCGATTTGCCCGGCCCTGGGTGTTCGTTTCTACTGCTTTGGCCGGATATTCATACTTTCTCTGTGCCTTCTCCGCGGAGCGGCAGAATCTGGCGTTACACACCAAGCAGTCAGATGCCGCAACCCTCCGAAAGACGTACTTCGACCAGGGCGCGTCCAGGACCTTCCGGCACGGTCAGGGAACGTCAGATCAGGGGAAGAAAATGCGGGCCGGGAGGAGGTAGGGGCTCGTCCTAGGGGGTTAGGAAGCGGTCGAGCACGATGCGCGTGCCGCTCGACGCCGAACGCTTGGTGCCCAGCACCACGACCTTGATCGTGTGCTTCGCGTTCGTCAGTCCCGAGTACCGTCGGCGGTAGCCGTAGCGGGTACTGGAGTAGTAGTTGTCGACGGTCGCTTTGAGCGTGCCGTCGATGTACACGCTGGCCCTACCCTGCCCCGTTCCAAGCAGCGTGTACCAGTCGACCGTCGGCCCAAAGAAGGTGAAACTGACAGAGGCACCGGCTTGGTCATCCAACGCGTACGCGCCGCTCGACGCGCTCGAGGTGAGGGTGCGTCCCCATCGGGTCGCCAGCGTGGGCGTCGAGTAGATCGTCGAGCCGACCTTGAAGGCATCGATGCTCGTGTACTTGCCGGCGCCGCCGGCGACGATCTTCACCGAGTGCTTGCCGTATGGGATGCCCTCCGCCCTGAGACTCGCTTTGTAGGCAAGATAAGGCCAGTTCAGGTCCATCGTGGTGAAGAACTCGCCATCGATGTAGATCGTGGCTTTCCCTTGGTCGGGACCCGCTATCGAGTACCACGTGAAGGTGCCTCCGGTGTACGAGAACGTGGCGGTCGCACCCTTGGTGCGTGTCCTGCGGTAGGAACCCCCGTAGGCCGAGCTCGTCGACACGTTTCGCCAGCCATAGGTCACGGAGCTCTCGGTCTCTTGCTGCTGCGTCAGCCGGAAGACCTGAGAGGCGACAGGGATGGACTCCGCTGCGACCCAGGAAACAGGAGCGGGATGGGTGGTCGGTGGAAGGAAGGCGGTGTAGCTCTGCCCGGTCAGGAGCGTGACGTCCTGCGGTTTCAGCACGGCGGTGCCGACCGGACCCAGCAAGCAGGAAACCGGCGAGGACGAAGGCGTGAGGCAGGACAGGCTCGCGGTCATATTCGATGTCGATGTGCCGGTGCGCACGACGAAGTTCGCGGTCGAGAGCCCCTTCACGGGCTTGTCGAAGGTCGCAACGAATCCGCTGGCGAGAGAGGAGCCGACCGAAAGGGTCGCGGACGGGATCCCCGCGACTGGGGTCTCCTCGAGGAAGGAGCTGCGCGCCGCATTCCAATGCGTCGCGAGGTAGGAACCTGCGGGCGGGGATGCGGAGAAGTAGTCGTCGTTGTTGCAGTCGAACAGCCCCTCCTGCTCCACCGGGCAGATGTGGTTCGTTCCGTAGTCGTAACACATGATGTCGTAGCCGTCGTAGCAGTGGCCGTTGTTGAAGTTGTGGGGCGCAGAATCCTGGACGGCTCCCAGCAGGTGCATCAGCTCGTGCGCCTCTGCGTAGTTCCAGCAACCCCGGTCCGTGCGGGCGTACATCGGATAACGACCGTTGTTGGGGTTCGAGAGAGCTGCGGTGTCGTCGGGGTAAAGGTCGGCGATGCCGCAGATCCCGACGGGTTCGCGAGCGTCCATCCACACCAGGTACTTGCGGTCCGTTCGGGTGTAGCCCCTGGCGATCAGCGCGTCCTTGGTGGCGTCGAAGTGGTCATCGGCGGCCGCCGGCAACAGAAGATCCTCCACCACGAGCGTGCATGAGGAGTCCATCAGCCATCTGACATGACGCTCGGCCCCCGTCTTCGCGCCGCTGAGCGCGAAGGCCTGGTCGATGCCCCCAACCCATCCCCGGATCAAGGGTTCCGCCTCCGCGAAGGCGCTTGGGCCATCACTCGCGTGCGCGTAGATCACATGGACCCGGTTTCCGTCGGACCCGGTCCCGTAGCAAGGCAGCGGAGCCGGCGCGGGGTCGGGCTGGGGCGCTGGATCTCCCTCGGCAGCGACGGTGGCCGCTGCCTCGAGGGGATCGCGCGCGCGAACGTCGACGCCCGGCGGCCCCGGGTCGGGCCCGTGCGTGCAGGCCGGCGACTCGGCGGAGCCCGTCGCGAACCCATTGGGACATCGAGCGTCGCGCCGTAGCCCGTCATACACGAGTCCGCGCGCCCGATCGTTCGCCGGGATGCCCCGGCCGCTCCCGCTAAGGTCCGCCATCGCTGCCGCGTCCCCGAGCAACACAGATAACACCGCAAAGACGGTGGCGAAGGCGATCTGGCTGCGTCGCATGAGTTGAGGCAACCATGGTTGACGCCCCGTGGCGCGTCTATAGGACACCAAGCCTGATTCGCGGACGAATACACCCAGCGCGGGCGCTTCGCACCCATTTCCGACCCGGTAGTAGGATGCGCGCCTGTCCGTTACCGCTGGGTAACCCTGCTCGCACCGGAGGCTTCCATGGACTTCCGCGACACCCCCGAAGAGGCAGCGTTCCGTAAGGAGGTGCGCGACTGGCTCGAGGCCAACCTCGGCGATCAGCCTTCCCAGATCTCGGTCGGGTCGACCGAGGAACGGGTCGACATGCTGCGCGCCTGGCAGCGCAAGCTCCACGAGGGCGGCTGGGCCGGCATCAGCTGGCCGAAGGAATACGGCGGGCGCGGCGCACCGCTGATCCAGCAAGCCGTCTTCTATCAGGAGATGGCGCGCGCCAAGGCGCCGAACCCGATCAACGTGATCGGCATCGGCATGGCCGGCCCGACGATCATCGCGCACGGCACCGAAGCCCAGAAGCAGCGCTACCTCTCCAAGATCCTCTCGGCCGAGGAGATCTGGTGCCAGGGCTTCTCCGAACCGGGTGCGGGCAGCGACCTCGCATCCCTGCGCTCCACCGCGGTCGAGGACGGCGACTCCTACGTCATCAACGGGCAGAAGGTCTGGACGACCCTGGCTCACCTCGCCAAGGACGGCGGTCACTGCATCTTCCTGGCGCGCACCGACCCCGACGCGCCCAAGCACGCCGGGATCACCTACTTCCTCGTGGACATGGACTCCCCGGGCATCGAGGTGCGGCCCCTGATCCAGATCACCGGCACGCCGGAGTTCAACGAGATGTTCTTCACCGACGTGCGCGTCCCGAAGGAGAACATCCTCGGGCAGGTGAACGACGGCTGGCGCATGGCGATGACGACGCTGATGCACGAGCGCGGCACGCTCGGCTTCGCGCTGAGCGTGCAGGCGCGCATCGCGCTCGACGAGCTGATCGAGCTGGCGAAGCGGCTCAAGCGCAACGGCAAGCCCGCGATCGAGGACGCGGTCGTGCGTCAGCGCATCGCCCAGCTGCACGTCGAGATCGAAGCGATGCGCCTCAACAACTACCGCGCGCTGACCTCGACGATGAAGACCGGAGTGCCGGGACCGGAAGGGTCGCTGGGCAAGCTGCTGTGGTCGGAGGCGAACCAGCGGATGACCGACCTGGCGGTCGAGCTGCTGGGGCCAGGTGGCTTGCTGCTGGATTCCAAGAGCGACCCCGCGATCGCGCGCTGGCAGTTCGCGCATCTGCGGTCGCGCGGCAACTCGATCGAGGCGGGGACATCGGAGATCCTCCGCAACATCATCGCCGAGCGCGTGCTCGGCCTCCCCAAGAGCAGGTGAGCGATGGAGTTCGGATTCACATCTGATCAGGAGCTGCTGCGGAAGTCGGCGCGCGAGGTACTCGAGGAGCGCTCGACCAGCCAGGCGATCCGCAAGGTCATGAAGGGCAAGACCGGCTTCGACGAGGCGCTGTGGAAGACCGTCGGCGAGCTGGGCTGGGCGGGTGTCGCCATCGACGAGTCAGACGGCGGGCTGGGACTCGGGCTCATCGAGCTTGCGATCCTCGCCGAAGAGGTTGGCCGTGCGGTCGCGCCCGTGCCGTTCTTCTCGACGGTCGCGTTCGCCGCACCCGTGATCAACCAGGCGCCGCCGTCGGCGCTGCGCTCCTCGCTCCTGAAGTCGATCGCCGCCGGTGAGGCGCGCGCGACAGTTGCGCTGGGACAGAAGGACGGTCGCTACGACGCCGGTGGCGTGTCGGTGAAGGCCGTGCGCGGCGAGAACAGCGCCTGGAAGCTCAGCGGCACCGCGCTGCTTGCTCCCGAGGCGCACATCGCCGACCAGATCGTGTTAGTGGCTCGCACCGCGCGCGCCAAGAACCCGGAGGAAGGCCTGAGCCTGTTCGTCGTCCCGGCGACCGCGCTGAAGTCCAAGCCGAAGGCCCAGTCATCGCTGGACGGCACGCGGCGGCTCGCCGACGTGCGCCTGTCCGGCATCGAGCTCGCCGACGACGCCATGCTCGGCGCCGAAGGCGAGGGCTGGCCGATCCTCGCGCGTGGACTGGATCGCGCCGCCGTGCTGCTGGCCGCAGAAGCGGTCGGCGTCGCCACGAAGGTGATCGAGATCTCGGTCGCCTACGCCCGTGAGCGCGAGCAGTTCGGACGTCCCATCGGCACGTACCAAGCGATCAGCCACAAGCTCGCGGACATGTTGCTGTGGACCGAGAGCGCGCGCTCCCACGTGTACTACGCCGCGTGGGCACTCGAGGAAGGCGACCCCGATGCGCGGCTCGCGGCGGCGACTGCGAAGGCCGCTGCGGCCGACGCCGCGCGCATCTGTGCGAACGACGGGATCCAGGTGCACGGCGGGATCGGGTTCACCTACGAACACGACATGCACCTGTACTTCCGGCGCGCCAAGTTCTGCGAGCTGTACCTCGGCGATGCCGGCGCTTGGCGCGAGCGCATCGCCGTCGCTCTCACCGGCTAGTGGGCAAACCCAAGGGTGAGCCCCGCGCGGCGTGGGCCGAGGTGGAGAGCCCGGCCGAGAAGAAGGCGCGCGTGCGCAAGATAATCGCGCGCCTGGACAAGATGTATCCCGACACGCAGACGGCGCTCGATCATTCCTCGCCGTTCGAGCTGTTGATCGCGACGGTGCTGTCTGCGCAGTCGACGGACAAGGGCGTCAACATCCTTACGAAGTCGCTCTTCGCCAAGTACCGCACGCCAGAGGACTACTTGCGCGCCAAGCCCGGCGAGCTGGAGCAGGACATCTTGCCCAGCGGCTACTACAACCAGAAGTCCAGGTCGATCCGGGGCATCTGCAAGATGCTCATCGAGGAGTTCGGGGGAGAGGTTCCCAACTCGATGGAGGAGCTGATCCGGCTCCCCGGGGTCGCGCGCAAGACCGCCAATGTCGTGTTGTCCAACGCGTTCGGGATCAACGTCGGCATCGCCGTCGACACGCACGTGCACCGGCTGTCGTGGCGCTTCGCGTTCTCCGACGCCGACGACACGAACAAGGTCGAGCAGACATTGATGCTGCTGTTCCCGCGAGCCAAGTGGTACAAGGTCAGCCACCTCATGATCGACCACGGGCGCGCGATCTGCTTCGCGCGCAATCCGCAGTGCGCCGAGTGCCCGGTCAGCGAGCTGTGCCCGGCATCACGGTTGCCCGCCGGCCCCTAGCGCTCGCATCCAACGGGTCGCGCCCGATATCGTCGGGGGATGCGCATCTATACGCGAACCGGCGACGACGGGACGACCGGCCTGCTGTACGGGGGGCGCGCGTCGAAGGACGACCTCCGCCTCGAGGCGACCGGCACCATCGACGAAGCGGTCGCGGCGCTCGGACTGGCGCGCTCGGTCAGCTCGGACGCGCTGCTGGGTGACCTGTTGTTGCGCCTGCAGCGCGAGCTATTCGCGCTCGGGGCCGAGATCACGACGGCGCCCGAGAACTGGCACAAGCTCACCGTCGAGAAAGGCACGCGCGTCGACGCAGGGATGGTGGACGAACTCGAGGGTTTGATCGACTCCTACGAAGCGAAGACGCAGATGCCCAAGGAGTTCGTCATCCCGGGCAACACCCAGGCGAGCGCCGCGATCGACCTGTCACGCTCGGTCGTGCGTCGGTGCGAGCGCCG
>JBKJXT010000383.1:0-4663 GCA_046716205.1 Actinomycetota bacterium | reverse complement strand
GCGTTCCGCACTCCGCGCACCGCTGGATCAGCAGGTCGTTGTTCTTCGCGCCTTCCCAGAAGAACGCCGAATCCTGGTTCATCGACGGACGCGGCCGCTGCCCTTGGCTCCTGGGCTGCCGCGGCTTGAACTTGAGCATCCGGAAACGCTCGGTCGCCACGACCTCTCCGTGGTGGTCTTCGTAGACCGTCGTGGTCGTGAAGAAGTGCCCGGCGCCCAGGGCGGTCTGCTTCTCCTCGCTCACCGACTCCACCCGGATCCGCGCCCGTACTCGATCGCCGGGACGGAGGTAGCGCGCGTACTCCTGCTCGGTGTTGGTCGCCACGATCCCGGTGTAGCCGGCGTCATCGAGCGCCTGGATCAGCGCGCGCCTGCCGCTGCGCGGCTCGGGCGGGGCCACGATCGGACGCATCGTCCACGCGCCGACCATGGTCGGGGGCGCGACGATGCCGCCGTGCGAGCTTGTGGCCGCGGACGCGGCATCGGAATAGATCGGGTTCCGATCCTCGAGCACCTCACACCAGTGGCGGATCATCGCGTCGTTCACGGCGTCCTGGCCCTCACGGACCAACTCCCAGTCCGGCCCGCAGTAGGACCGCAGCTTCTGGATGAACTCAGCGTCGGTGGCGGTGACGTTCATCGTTTGCTCCGTGGCACGCCGAGCCCCGTGGTCGCGATGATCTCGCGTTGCACCTCGTTGACGCCGCCGCCGAAGGTCAGGACCAGCGACCATCGGTAGGCGAGACTGAGCCGTGCTGCGAGCGCACGTCCCGGCTCGTCCTCGGGCGCGCCGACGACCTCCTGCATCGTGCGGAACGTCTCGACGAACGCCTCGGTCGCGAACACCTTGACGACGCTCGCATCGGCCGGCGCGATCGTTCCGTGCGACATCGCCCATACCATCCGCCAGTTCAATAGCTTCAACACGTGCAGCTTGGCGCGCACCTCCGCCAGCGCGAGGCGCACCCACGGCCGCTCGAGCGCGCCCGTGTCGCGCGCCCATCCGATCGTGTCGGCGAGCAGGGTCTCGGACTTCCCCGAGCACGCGAGCGCCACGCGCTCGTGGTTGAGCTGGGTCGTCATCAAACGCCAGCCGTCGTTCTCAACGCCGACCAACGCTTCGACGGGGACCTGCACGTCCTCGAAGTACACAGCGTTGGTGCGGCCGTCGTCGAGGGTATGGATCGGCGTGGTCTTGATCCCAGCCGAGGTCGCATCGACGATCAGCACCGAGATCCCCCTGTGCTTGGGGACGTCGGGATCGGTCCGCACCGCGAGCCAGAAGTAGTCGGCGTCGTGCCCGCCCGTCGTGAAGATCTTCTGGCCGTTGACGATGTAGTGGTCGCCGTCGCGGACGGCGCGTGTGCGCAACGACGCCAGATCCGTGCCGGCGCTCGGTTCGGTGTAGCCGATCGCGAAGTGGATCTCACCACGGACGATCCGCGGCAAGAACGTGGCTCGCTGCTCGTCCGACCCGAAGTGCATCAACGTCGGCCCGACCGTGTTGATCGTCACGAGGGGGAGCGGCGCCTCGGCGCGCCTGCATTCGTCGAGATAGATGTATTCCTCCACGAAGCTCAGGCCCTTGCCGCCGTACTCGACCGGCCATCCGACGCCGAGCCACCCGTCCTCGCCCATCTGTCGCACAAAGGCGCGGTACTCGGGGCCACAATGTTCGCCGGCTCGGGGGCCGAGCGCGGCGCGCACCTCCGGCGTGAGCTTGCCGGCGAGGTAGGCGCGCAGCCGGTCGCGGAGGTCCTTCTGTTCGGGTGAGTAGTCGAAGTACAACGGCGATCAGCCCATCTTGCCGAGCGGTCCGCTCCAGCCGATATACGCGGTCGCGCCCCCATCGACGACGAAGTCCTGGCCGGTGATGTAGGAGCTCTCGTCGGCGGCGAGGAACAGCGTCATCGTGGCGACGTCGGCTGCGCGTCCGGCTCGCCCTGCGGGGATCCGCTTGAACACCTTGTCGTAGTCGACGTGCTCGAGGCCTTCGAAGCGGATCATCGGCGTGTCGATCGCGCCGGGACAAACGGCGTTGACCCGGATCTTGTCCGGCCCCAGCTCGACCGCTGCGCTCTTGGTCATCCCTCGCACCGCGAACTTCGTTGCGGTGTAGCCGACGAGACCCACCGCGCCGTGCATCCCCTCCACCGAGCTCACGTTGATGATCGAGCCGCCGCCTGCCCGCCGCATCGCGGGAACGGCGTGCTTCATACCCAGGAACACGCCGATCTGGTTGACGTTGACGAGCGTCTGGAACTGCTCGACGGTCATCTCTTCAACCGATCCCCAGCCCACGATCCCGGCGTTGTTGTGCAGAACGTTCAGCGCACCCGTCCACTGCTCGGCCGCCGCGACGGCGTCGATCCAATCTTGCTCGTTCGAGACGTCGAGGTGCACGAACTGGGCCGCCTCGCCCAACTCGTCGGCTGCGGCCTTGCCGGCCTCGTCCAGCACGTCGCCCATCAGAACGCGCGCGCCTTCTTGCACGAAGAGCTGGGCGGTGGCCACCCCCATGCCGCGCGCCGCGCCAGTGATCAACGCGGTCTTGCCGTCGAGTCTGCCCATGTCAGATCCCCAAGATGTCGGCGATGAGATCGCGATGGTAGTTCGGATCGCCGAGCAGCAGCTCGGAGCTCTTCGCACGCTTGTAGTAGAGGTGGGCGTCGTGCTCCCAGGTGAACCCGATCCCGCCGTGCACCTGGATGTTGTCGGAGGCAACCTTGAAGTACGCCTCGGTGCAATACGCCTTGGCCATCGACGACGCCACCGCGAGCTCCTCGTCGTCGGCGGCAGCCACCCACATCGCGTGGTAGGCGGCCGTGCGCGCGGACTCCACCGCCAACAGCATGTCGGCGCACTTGTGCTTGATCGCCTGGAACTGACCGATCGGCCGGCCGAACTGCACACGCGTCTTCGCGTACTCGACCGCCATGTCGAGCGCTCGTTGTGCGCCGCCGGTCGACTCGGCGCTCAGCGCGATGGCCGCCTGCTGCAGCGTCTTGGTGAGGGCTTCGGCTCCTGCGTCGCCGAGGCGGACGCCGTGTGCGTTGTCGATGGTGATGCGCGCCTGCTTGCGTGTCATGTCCATCGTGTCCAGCGCTTCACGGGTGACACCGTCCGCATCGGCCTCGACCAGATAGAGGCCGACGTCGTCGCCGGCGCGCGCCGAAACGATGAGCGTGTGCGCGATGGCCCCGTCCACGACGTAGGTCTTCGTCCCGCTCAGTCGGTCAGCCGTCACCGATGTTTCGGTTCCCGCCGGATCCCATCGCCCGTTCGGTTCGGCGTGCGCGAGCGCAACGATGCGTTCGCCGTTGGATATCTGGGGGAGCAGCGAGGCTTTCTGTTCCTCCGCGCCGGCGTTGAGGATGGCGTGCGCGCCGAGACACACGGTCGAGAAGAATGGCGCGCACAGCAGCGATCGCCCGAGTTCCTCCATCACGATGCCCAGCTCGATCGCGGAGAACCCTTGGCCGCCGTACCGCTCGGGGATCGCGATGCCTTGCAGTCCAAGTTCCTGGGCCATCTGTTTCCACACGGCTTCGTCGTAGCCCTCCGGCGTCTCCATGAGCCGCCGCACCTCGCTCGAGGGTGACTTCTGCTCACAGAAACGTCGGATGGTTCGCTGAAGCTCTTCTTGCTCCTCGCTGAACGTGAAGTTCACTCAGGCCCCCTGGAACCGGCAGGAGCCGAAGTAGAACACGTTCTCATTCAGGTGCGCAAGGCCCGGTGTCGCTCGCTAGGGTTGCGGCAGTAATCCGAGCGCAACCATCGATCGGGCGAGCCCTCCGAAGGTCATCACGTCCCACCCGGTGAGGCTGTGCCAACGCTCGAGCCGGTAGCGGAAGCTGTTGGCCGAGATCTGCAAGCGGCGCGCGCCTTCCGCGATCGAGTACCCAGACGCGGAGAACGCGGATACCGCGGCGGCGAGGTGTGGCTTGGCGGCGGCGACGCGGAGCCCCGGCGCGATGAGGCGCTCGATCGACCCGCGTTCGGCAAGGAGCACCGCAAGCAGCCATTCGTCGTCGAAGCGGATCGAGCGACCTTGCATCGCCGACAGGGCGAGCGCGCTCTCCGCCTCGGCCATACTCGCGCGCGCGCCGGCCAGTCCGTCCCAGACGGCGCCGATCCCAACGGCCGTTTGGGCCGGCACGGCGTCGAGTGCTTCCACCAAGGTCTCATCGTCCGCGCCCTGCATGATGACGACCGCGGCGCGCCCGTGCTGCGCGGTCGCAACGGTCGCCCCGCCGGCATGCAGGCGCGTCACGATGTCCCGCGCGATCTCTGCGAGCACGATCTGCCCGGATAGCTTCACGATCCTGAACGACCCGTCGACGGAGAAACCCAGGTCGCGGGCCAGCGTGATCGACTCGTCCGACGTCGGGTCCTGCTCGAGCGCTTCGATGAAATGCGCGGTCGCGGTGGTTGCGGCGGCCGTGCGTCGTGCGGTTTCCAGCTGGTAGCCCTCCGCCACCGCGCTCGTCACGCCGACGAGCCGCTCCCAGACGATCGAGCCGCGCTCCAGCATCAACGACGAAGCCGGCCCCCCCGAGCGCAGTGCCAGCTTCGACAGCGTTGACCACAACTCGCGGAACCCGACCTGGAACGAGGAGATGAGCGGCTGCAGGGGGAACCCTCGAACCGCGGTACGCCGGCC
>JBKJXT010000382.1:0-9897 GCA_046716205.1 Actinomycetota bacterium | reverse complement strand
GCCGGGGGCGGCGGTGAAAGCGGCCCTGTGGCAGCACGGCATCGCGACGCAGCGCGTCCTGGACGTGATGAGCGACGACGCCGCTGGGTCGCCGATCGAGGCGTTCGGCTGCAACACGGTCGGCAGGCTCGTCCGGCTGCACCTGTTCGACCTCGCCATGCACGGTCACGACGTCACCGACGCGCTCGAAGCCCAGCCGATCTGGGGTCCGCGACTTCCGTTCCTGGTCGAGTTCGTCGTGCGGGCCGCGCCCTCGACCCTGCGCCGGCTGGGCGAGCCGCCCCACGACGCGCTTGCGATCACGTGTGGCGATCGGTCCTGGACCCTCGACGGCCGCGAAGACGCCTGGGCGCTGAACGATGCTCCTGCGCCGGTCGCTCTCACCATCGAGCCACACGACCTCGTCCTGGCGGTGACCGGGCGCGCCCCGGTGGGCGCCGTCCTCGACCGGGCGAATGTGCAAGGAGACGGTGCCACCGCGCAGGCGATCCTCAGCGCCTGGCAGGTCCTGCGCCGCTGACGGCGGTCCGTTACTCCGCGGGCAGCGGCAGTGGCATCGGCTTCGCGTCCAGCGCGGCCCGAACCGCTTTCAGCAGCCGCTCGGTCGTGAACGGCTTCTCCACGAGAGCCACCGCATCGCCGAGGTTCGCGTGGCGCTCGAGGAAGTCCCGGCTGTAGCCGGTCATGAAAGCGATCCGGACGTTCGGCTGGAGCTCTCGGATCCGGCGCGCCAGATCGATCCCGGAGATCTGCGGCATCACCATGTCCGACAACAGAAGGTCCACGTGCTCGGAGGCGGTCTCGCAGGCCTCCAGCGCGGCCTCCGGGCTCGTCGCGTCGATCACCTTGTACCCGGCGTGGGACAGGATGCGCTTGGTCAGTTCGAGGACGGCACGATCATCTTCAACGACGAGCACGGTTTCGCCGCCGCGGGCCTTCAGCGTCTCCACGGACGGTCCAGGCGACACCTGCTTCTGGGTGGCGGGTAACAGGATCGTCACCGCGGTGCCCTTGCCGGGCTCGGTCCTGATCGTGATCGATCCGCCGGCCTGGGTCACGATCCCGTGTGCGGTCGCGAGGCCGAGACCAGGCCCGCGTTCCTCGCCGGAGAAGAAGGGCTCGAAAGCGCGCGCCGCCACCTCCTTGGCCATGCCGACCCCCTCATCGGTGATCGTCAGGGCTACGTAGTCGCCGGGCCCGATCCGCGGGTGGGCCTTCGCTGCGTCTGTGTCGAGCAGCACGTTGGCAGACTCGATCTCGAGCGTTCCGCCGCCCGGCATCGCGTCGCGGGCGTTCACCGCGAGGTTGAGCAGCACCTGCTCGAGCTTGTGGGGATCGGCGAAGACCGAGTGGAGGTTGCCCGCGAGCGAGACCACCAGGCGGATCTGCTCGCCGATCGAGCGGCGCAGCAAGCGCTCCATGTCGGTAACTACCGTGTTGAGGTCGATGACCTCCGGCTGCGCGGCGCCCCGCCGGCTGAACAGCAGCAGCTGCTGGGTGAGCGCGGCGGCTCGCTCGGCTGCTGCGTAGATCTGCTCCACGTCTTCCCGGCTCTGATCGCCTTCGGGCAGGGCACGGATCGCGAACCCGGCGTAGTTCAGGATGACACTGAGGAGGTTGTTGAAGTCGTGGGCGATCCCGCCGGCCAGCTGCCCGATGGACTCCAGCCGCTGGGCGACCTGGAGCTGCTCGGTCACCTCTTCGAGCTCCCGGCGCACCTGGATCCGCTCCTGCATCTCGCGAACAACGGCGGTGACGAGTCGCTGTCCGCCTAGCTCGATGAACGACAGAGAGATGTCGACGGGGAACTCTTCGCCGGTGGAGCGGCGACCGGTCAGCTCGAGAACACCCGGGGGCCGTGGGTGCGGGTCCTCGAAGTACCGCTCGCGAAGCGAGGAGTGGTTCCCGAGCGTTTCCGGAACGAGCTCTTCGATCTGGCGCCCGGCGAGCGTTCCTTCGTCGTAGCCGAAGAGCTGCTCGAGCCGGGCGTTGGCGTATCGGATCGAGCCGTCGTCCGCAACCACCACGACTGCATCAGGAAGCGTCCTGAGGATGTGCTCCGATAAGGATTCAGCCATGGTTCACCGCCGCGGCTCAATCTAGCCGAGGTGGGACGGGGGCGAAAGGGCGGCGGTCGGGTCCTGTCGAGCCGCTGGTCAGCCGTCGATGCCCTTGGCGATCAGGTAGCCCCGGGCACGCTCGGCATGGGGGTAGCGCCGAACCAGCTGCCAGAAGTAGGGCGAATGGTCGGGGGCCCGCAAGTGGGCAAGCTCATGGACGATCACGTAGTCGCGAACCCAGTCCGGGAAGTCGGCCAGGACGTGCGAGAGCCGGATGCTCGCGTCCGCCGGGGTACAGGAACCGTAGCGATCCCGCTGATTGGCGACGTACCGGATCGACTTGAGCGCCGGCCGGGAGTGGAAGTACCGGGCGTGGAGCTCGCGGGCTCGCTTCTCGAGATCCCGCTTCTCGTTGAGGCGGTTGATCTCTTCGGCCTGTTCGATGCGCTCGACCATGACCTTGACCCACCGACGCTGCTCGGACCTGGTGAGGGTGGCGGGGAGCCGGACGACGACCTTGTTACCTTCCTTGGTCGCCTCGATCGTGGTTCGGCGACGGGGACTGCGGACGACCTCAACCTTGAGCTTCAACGGTTAGCACCTCGTGCATCGAACGCCGGCGGGGGGATGTGACCGGAGGGTCGTTACTCCTGTCATCATTAACGTATCGGCTGCCGAAGCGTTCCGCTTCAGGTTCTGTCGCCCTCGACAGAAAGATCTGAAGGAAGTTGAAGAAGCTCTTCGAGGGATACGTGCCGATGGTCTGATTCCTCGTGGGGGCGGAGGTGATGGCGAGCCATGTCCTCGTCGGAGACCGAGCTCTGCGCGAGCTGGATCAGGGTCCCGTTCGCGTCCCGAGGGTGAACGAAGGCTTCCTTCCATTCCGCCGAGGCGGTGCTGACGTTGAACAGCGGTATACCCCGCTCAGCCAGGCGCGCGATCGCGCCCTCGATGTCATCGACCTTCAGCGTGACGTGATGGACCCCCTCGCCGCGACGATCGATGAACCGCGCCACGAAGCCGTTGGGATTGATCGCGGTCACGAGCTCGACCTTGCCCCCACCCGGCAGCGCGAACTGCGCCCACCGGAACCCTTGGTCGATCCGATCCCCCGCGAACAGGAAGCGCGCGCCGAGCGCGTCGACCCACAGCGGCATCGCGCGACGCATGTCGCGAACCGCGACCGCGACGTGATCTACCTTCGCGTCGATCAGCATGGTGCGCGCATCGTATCCGTCATGACGCGTCTGCACGATGCGCATGCACGGGGCGTGTGCGTGCGAAAGATTTTGAAGAAAGTTGTCACGGCAAGGGCTATCACTACGCTGCGACAACGCGAACCGACCAGCGCTTTTGCCGGTGTTGACTGGACCGGTGCGCACCCGTACCTTTGCGCAGCGCGACGCCCCGAGCGGCTGAGTAGAGAACGTCGGTGAAAGGGGAAGGCACCGGCGGACCCAAAGGTCGATCGGGGCGTCCGCATCTTTTCTGGGGTGGGTTCGACGCCACCTCGCGGTGTCCGTAGCATGCGCGCATGCTCGATCCCGTTCTCGAACAACGTATCCGCGAGCGCATCGCTACCGCGCCCTTCACGCGATGGATGGGCATCGAGCTGCGCTCCTTGGGCGACGGCACCAGCGAGTTGCACATGAAGATCGAACCCCACCATCGCAACCCGGGAGGCATCGCACACGGCGGCATCATCGCGACGATGCTCGATGCGGCGATCGGCGTCGCGCTCCGCACCCGCCTCGGGATGACATCTCAGCACGTGACCGTCAACCTCTCGATCGACTACCTGCGCGCCGCCGCCGGCGAGAAGCTCATCGCGCGCGGACACGCGACCAAGGACGGCAATCGGATCACGTTCGGAGAAGCGACGCTGCACGACGAGGCCGGCCGTGATCTGGCCCACGCACGGGCCACCTTCCTGGTACTGCCCGAGCGGCCGCTGACCGACGGCCCGACGCTGGACGGCGAGTGAGGCAGGCCTAGACGGCCTTCAGGTGATCCAGGAACATCTCCGCAGGCTCGCGTTCCCCCTCGATCCGCAGCGTTCCGGCGGCCTCGGCGTCCCGCCAGGCGTCCCGGCCGGCCGCGATCATGATCAGGGGAGCGGCAGGGGCGCTCACCAGCGTCGCTTCGGGGCAGAGGTTCGAGCCGTAGCGTCGCGAGCCCATGTCGATGCCGAGCGGCTGGATGTGAGGGAGGTCCGCGAAGGCGATCTGCACCCGCCCGGTGGCCGACGGCGGAAGGTCCGGCAGCGTTTGAACCGGGATGGTCGCCAGCAGATGGCGCGCGGCAGGCACGACCGCGGCCGCGTCGTCGGCCGGGAGGTCGAGTGCGCGCCTGATGTCCTGACCGTGGACCCACTCGTCGTAGGCACGCAACATCCCGAGCCATCCGATCGACACGTTCCCCAGCGGCGTCTGGATCCGCCGCCGCGTCAACCCAGCCGGCGGCACGCTCAGCGCGCGGACGAGACGCCGTCCCCACATGTCGACGCCGTGCAGCAACGCCGGGATCGGCTTGTTGGCCCACCGCTGCACCTGATCGTCGTTCCATCGCTCGACCGCCTCCATCGGCACCTGACGGAGCCCCAGACGCAGCAGCCGTCCCGTCAGTGATCCCTCGTCGGTGGTGATGAGATGCGCAGCAACCTCTCGAACGCGCCATCCCGGCGTGACGATCGTTTCCCACGCGCGTTCGTCCAGCTCTTCGAGCAACGCCAGCGTGCGTGCGCGTTGCGTGCGGACGGCATCGATCACGTCGGACTTCTCGTAGTCGGCGAGGCCGTGCATCAGCGTCCCTCGAACTTCGGCGCGCGCTTCTCCCTCACCGCCGCGAGACCCTCCGCAAGATCCTGCGTCGCCATCGTGATGGGTTGCGCGAGACCTTCGTACTCGAGCATGGCGTTCATGTCTGCATGTTCGGCGAGATAGATCGCCCTCTTGGTCATTCCCATCGGGATCGGCGCGTTCGCCGCGATCTCGGCCGCCATCGCCTGCGCGGTCGTGAGCACCTCGTCCCGGGCGACCGCGCGGTTCACCAGGCCGATCCGCTCCGCCTCCCGCCCGTCGACGCCGCGCGCGGTGAACAGCAGCTCGGCGGCGCGCCCGGTCCCGATGAGACGGGTCAGCAGGTAGGTCGCCGCCATGCCCGGATGCATGCCGAGCTTCGTGAACGGCACCGACAGCAGAGCGTCGGCGGCGGCGATGCGGATGTCACAGGCCATCGCCATGCAGAGCCCCGCGCCTACCGCAGCTCCGTTGATCGCGGCGATCACCGGCACATCGAGGGAACGCACCGCCAGGAAGCGTGGGTAGAAGCCCCGCATCTTCACCCGCATGTCGGGCACGTTCGCGCCCGGCCCCGGGTTGATCCAGCTGAGGTCGCCACCGGCACAGAAGGCCGATCCGGCGCCGGTCACCACGACGGCCCGGATCGATGCGTCGGCCCTGATGTCCTCCAGCGCCGCTGAGAATGCACCGGTGAGCTCGACCGTCATCGCGTTGCGGCGGTCCGGCTGGTTCAGGGTGAGGGTCACGACGTCGCCGTCGCGCGACGTAACCACCGCATCTGCGTCCATAGCTCGGGTTCCTCCAGTGACCTCGAAGGGACGCGCCAGCATACCCGCGGTTCACGGGCCCGAATGTCCGAGATACACCGATGTAACTCGCCGGGCGGCCGCGATGTCCAAAGGTGCAGTCTTCGAAGGGAGGTGACAAGCAACGTGTATCACTTCGCGATCGTCGCTCTGCTCGGACTCGCTGTCTGGAAGACCGCAGGTCTCCTACTCGGTCTGATCGGCAAGGAGATGAGCTCGAGCATCAAGACCATCGTCACACTCGCTTTGGGTGTGGTGACGACCCAGGTCCTGGACTACTCCGTGTTCACGGGCTGGGGCATCAGCGTCCGCAACGCCGACATGGGACTCCTGTTCACCGGATTCGTCGTCGGCAGCATGGCGTACGTCTGGCACCACGCACTCGGACTGGTGGAGGCCTACGGCCGCCGCAACCGGGATGAAGCACGCGAGATCGAGGGGCGCGCCCCTCGCGCCGCGTAACAAGCGACACCTAGCAGAGAGGCCTGGCTTCCCCCGGGCCTTTCTGCATTTCCCGGCTCGGCGCGCGAGCGGTCAGGCGCCGAGGTAGAGGAAGCCGTAGCCCTCGTCGCGGAACGGGATCTCGGCGCGCGACAAGGCGGCGTCGAAGTCGCCCTTGCAATCGGGATCGGACTGCTCCATCCCGTGATCGGCCAGCACGATGAACGCGGTCTCCCCCGCTCCCCAGTCCATCGCATCCAGGATCTCGCCCAACCGCGCATCGGTGTCGCGCAGACCGGCGTGGCCGATGTCGGAGTAGGGCCCCCCTGCGTGGTTGGCCGCGTCGGGCAAGATCAGGTTCACCCACGTGAACCCAGGCGGGTCCGCCCACAGCTGCAGGGCCTGCTGGACGGCGAGCGCATCCGCGGAGCTCGACCATGCGTACTCGCGGCTGCGCTCGACGAAGAGGCGCGTTGCGTGCGCCACCTCAGCGGGATCCGGCAACGCCGACTGCATCGAGACCGCAGATCCCGACGCCGCGCGCACCAGGTCAAAGGTCGCATAGCCGGCGCCCCGGTCCGAGGGTTCGTTCACCGCGGCCGTGCGCACGCCGGCGGCTCCGAGCGTCTCGAAGATCGTGCGGCAGTCGGGCGAGATCTCGCCAGAGGCGAGATGCCAGGTGTCGGGCGCGTTGGTGATGATCTGACGCCCCGTCGTTCGATCGAAGTAGAAGTTGTGCAAGACGCCGTGGCCGCCTGGATGACGTCCGGTAAGCGCCGTTGTGTGGTTGGCCAGGGTGACGCTCGGGAACGACGAGATCAGTCCATGCCCGAAGGTCGTGCCCTCGGCCATGAGGCGCGCGAGGTTCGGCAGCTCCCCCGCCGCGGCCATCTCGTAGGCGACGTTCGCGTTGGTTCCGTCCCACAGGAAGGCGACGACGCGCCGCGGACGATCGGACTCCCCGAGCGCTTCGGTCAACGCGGCGCCGTCACCCGGCGCCGGCTCGACGTCGAAGAGCCGTGCGATCGTCGGGGACACATCCACCATCCGCGCAGCGCGCTCGATGCGCCCGAGATGTTTCACGCCGGACCCCGAGAGCACCAGCGGCGCGCGGGATTGGATCAGGCCGAGCGACCCATGCTCGCCGCGGTGGCCGCCGCGCTCTTCCCAGTTGTGCGCACCCGTATGCACGACAGCGATGTCGGGCGCGCGCGGGTCATCGAAGAGCTGCGCGAGGTTGTCGTACGCGAAGGGATAGATGCCGCCGGCGTTACCGTGGGCCTTTTCGGTCGCCAGCGTGGTGAGCGCACCCGTTTCGGTACGCGCAAGCGGGTCGGTACCGCGCAGGACCCGAACGGACCCCGAGGCGGTGAACGCGACGGAGCCACCACGCGCGTGCGCCTCGATCAGCTCGTCGCGCCTGCAGATCGCAAGTTCGACGACATGCGAGAGTTCGTCGGACAGCAGGACCGCGAGCGCGTCATCGAGCATGCCCGCCTTTATACTCCCCGGTCATGTCAGAGCGTGTCGTGATGCACGTCGTACCGCACACGCATTGGGACCGCGAATGGTACGAACCGTTCGAGGGGTACCGATTCCTGCTCATCAAAGCCGTCGACAAGCTGCTCGACGTCCTGGATGCCGACGAAGGGTTCCGCCACTTCAACTTCGACGGCCAGACCGCGGCGATCGAGGATTACCTCGAGATCCGCCCGGGCGCCGAAGAAGAGGTGCGCGCGCAGGTATCCGAGGGCCGCATCGCGCTGGGGCCGTGGCGGATCCTCATGGACGAGTTCCTCTGCTCGCCGGAGACGATCATCCGCAACCTGCGTCAAGGAACGACCCAGGCGCGCGCGCTGGGCAGATCGATGCGGTTGGGCTACATCCCGGATTCGTTCGGCCACATCGCGCAGATGCCGCAGATCCTGCGGCTCGCAGGACTTGAAGAGGCGTGCGTGTGGCGCGGGGTCCCTCACACCGTGGACCGGACCGTGTTCTGGTGGGAGGCACCCGACGGCTCCCGCGTGCGGACCGCCTACCTCGCGACGTCCTACTCCAACGCGGCCTCACTGCCCGACGACGTAGATGAGTTGCTCGTGCGCGCCAACCGCATCCTTGGCGACCTCGCGCCGTTCGAACCGGGCAGCGTCGTACTCGCCATGAACGGGACCGACCACCGCGCGCCCGAAGAGCATCTCCCGACGCTGTTCGCGAAAGCCAACTCGATGCAGGACCGGATCGAGTTCCGGATCGGCTCGATGGAGGAATACATCGCCGTGGCACCGGCCACACCGGATCTTCCGGTGTGGCACGGGGAGATGCGCTCCGGCGCACGCGCCAACCTGCTGATGGGCGTCCTCAGCGCGCGGATGCCCCTGAAGCAAGCAGAGTTCTCGTCGTCGGTGCTGCTGGAACGGTACGCCGAGCCGCTGTCGGCGCTGGCCGGCAGCGACCCGGGACGGCTGCTGGAGCGCGCCTGGCGCGGGATGGTCGAGAACTCCGCCCACGACTCCATCTGTGGATGCGGCATCGATGCGGTCGCCGACCAGGTGCACGCCCGATACCGCGAGGCCGCGCGGATCGCAGAGCTCGTCGCGGCCGATTCGCTCGCCACCCTCGCCGAACGCGTCGACACATCCGCGCTGGCTGCGGAGGCCGCGGTCGTGTTCAACCCCTCGCCGCGCCCGCGTGGCGGGATCGCCGAGATCACGATCACCTCGCCCGGAGATCCCAAGCGGCTCGCCTTCCGCGCGCCCGACGGCAGCATGTGGCCCGCGCAGGTGACCGCGGTCACCGAGCAGGTCGTCGTCGACATGACGCTGCGCGGTGACCAGCTGGCGCGCATCGTTCCGACGATCCACTCGCGGTTGCTGGGCCAGCTCTACGTGAACGACATGACGATCGAGCCCGGCCGGATCCAGACGGTGCGGCTGCGGATGGGAGCGACCCCGGAGGACGACTTCGACATCGAAGGATCCAAGCGCGCGGTCGAGGCTGCGATCCTCGCGAAGCCTAAGGGGAAGTTCCGTGTCCTGGGCGTCGGCCCTCCGCTGTGCCACGCGCTGTTCCGCGCGCCGGAGATCGCCGGGCTCGGCTGGTCGACGCTGGTGCCGGTCTCGGCGCCACCGCGCGAGGACGGCGCAGCCCGCGCGTCAGGGAACAAGGTGGACAACGGCATCTTGCGCGCCGAGGTAGACGCAGCCGGACGCGTCACCCTCACCGTCGCCGACACCGCAGCGACGTTCGCGGGTCTGCTCCGCTTGGTGGACGAGGCCGACGCCGGCGACGAGTACAACTACTCGCCGCCGGACAACCAGCTCGTCATCGATGCGCCGGCCGGCGACGTCGTCGTCGACGCGATCGCCGACGGACCCGTCGAAGCGACGCTACGGGTGAGGATGCGGTACCGCATACCGGCAGGCTTGAGCGCCGACGAACGCTCGCGATCGCGGCGTTCCGCGTGGATGCCCGTCACGATCGATCTCACCTTGCGCGCCGGTGAGCCCTTCCTTCGCGCCGCGATCGCGATCAAGAACGATGCGAGCGACCATCGGCTGCGCGCGTTGTTCCCGCTCGGGTTCACCGTCGATCGCTCGCACGCCGACGGTGCCTTCTACGTGAACGAGCGCGGCCTGGAGGCCGAAGGTGGCGTCCACGAGCACGCCCTTCCCACCTATCCCAGCCGCCGGTGGGTCGATGCATCCGACGGGAGGCGCGGGCTCGCGGTGTTCCACCGAGGCACCCCGGAGTACGAGGTGACCGAGGAAGGAACCCAGCTCGCCGTGACCC
>JBKJXT010000381.1:0-13504 GCA_046716205.1 Actinomycetota bacterium | reverse complement strand
CTTCGATGTGGTGCTCGATGTTCTCCATGATGACGGTGAACTTCGCGCCCCACGTCTCGTCGTCGAAGGCGACGCCCTCCAGCTCGTCCACGAGCACGTCGACGGCGTGATGCTCCTCGTAGCCTTCGAGCACGATCTCCCTGGACTTGGGGTGCTCGCGCAGCGCGGGATAGAAGATCTCTTCCTCGATCGCCTCATGCAAGGTGAGCTCGGCCTTCATCGTGGTGATGAGTTCCTGGCGGGTCTTGACGCCGCGATCGGTGGTGGCGTCGATCCTCTTCATCAAGGCTTTCATCGTCTTGTGATCGTCCTTCAGCAGGGTGATCGGGTCCTGGGTCATGCTCGTCCTCCTCGTCGGCGAAAGTCGCGTCGGTCGAAGCATCCCCACCCTGATCCGTGCCTAACCCGCCGGAACGGAAGAGCGCCTCCACGATCGCGTGTCGTGGAGGCGCTTTCCGTACGAGTGGTGCTTAGCCGCGGATCTCGGGGCAGCCCGTGATCCGGACATCGCCGTAGGTGCCGGTCTCGGCGTCGTAGCCACCACTGTCGGCCACCGCTGCAGGCGGGACGTTGTCGCCCGCCTTACCGGAGCCGCCGCCAAGGTAGTTCGGCACGGTGACGCGACAGAACGAGCGGAACTCCGGCGAGAGGCGGTCGGTCGTCCACAATCCCTCAACGATGTAGGGCACGTTCCCGCCGTAGAGTGCGTCACCCGAGGTGGCATGCTGGATCGGGTCGTAGAAGCCCTGGCTGATGTTGTGCTTGTCGATGCCCGCGAGGAACTTCTTGGCGGTCAGCCGGTCGTAGGCGCTCTGTGCGATCGCCTGCCGGAACGCACGCTCTTCCTGATCGGTGCGCCCGCCGCTGGTGACGACGTTGCCCTCGGGGTCGAAGACGAGCTTGCCGCGCACGTGACGGTCCAACCACGACAAGCTGTAGTAATTGATCGTCGGCTCGGCCAGTCGGCTGCCGGCCAGCGAACCGGTGCCGTTGCCGTTCCAGTCGATGTGGTTGGTCGCACGCAGGTTGAGGTGGAACACGTCGAGCCCGCGAGCCTTGTGCGCGTCGTAGGTCGCGAGCCCACGGTTACGTGACTCGGGGTAGGCGGTACGCGCGGTCGCCTGCGGTGCCGAGAACGCGCCGTCGGTGCGCTGGTACATGATCGGCGCGCACGGACGGAGCGTGCTCGTCTCTTCGTTGAGTGTGCAGTTGTTGTTCGAGATGCCGTCGCCGCCATCCCACGCCACGATCGCGTGGACACGCGGGTCGCCCTGGTAGCTCAGCGCAGCCAAGGAGCCTTGCGAGTGTCCGGCGAACGCAACGCGGCTCAGGTCCGCCTGCTTGCCGAACTCACCGGAGGCAGGCGAGGCGAGCCAGTTGAGCACCTCGCCACCGTTGGCCGCGTCCTGCACATTAGGCACGCCGGTCGCGGGGTGGATCCCGTTGACCACGATCGCCATGTAGCCGTTCTCGGCGAAGACCTGTCCGTTGAAACGGTGGTGGCCCATCTGCGCGATGAAGCCGTGGAACACCACGACCACCGGGTACGGCGGCTGGAAGCGCTGCAGCGTTGCCGGCATCGAGCCGCAGGTGTTCGGCGCGCATGGGCGGAAGATCTCGGCTGCGGGAACGCCGGGGATGCCGATCACGCCGGGAACGTCGGCAGCCATGTTGGTGTAGCGCCAGCGACGACCGTCGAAGCGCGCGGGCTGGCGGTACCAGTCCTCGCCGTAGCGGGCGCTGTTGGCCTGGGCGTGGGGGTGGTAGCGACGGTCCCAGTCGCGCTGGTTGTCACAATCCAAACGCTGGCGATCGCGCTCCAACCAGGCGGCAGAGCCCGGCGCCGGGTCGCCGCTGGGATCGCGCGTTCCGTCGGGGCGGATCGGGTTGAACAGCTCGTTGACGCAGTCGATGCCGTGCGTCGTCGCCCACAGGTCCATCGGCGCGGCGGAAGCCGAGCCCAGCGGAAGTGCGGTTGCGGCGACCGCGAGCGCGGCCAGCCACCTCAGATGCCTCATGTTCTCCCCCTCTTGTCCGCACGCCTCGTACGGTCTCCTCGACGGTCATCATGTTGATTCGGCAGGCTAGAGGCCACTTCCTGGGTTCGAATCGCCCAATCTCGGGCGCATCCCTGGTGGAAACCGCAAGGACTCAGTTCGAGCAGTACCAGGTGTATCCCATCCCGTCGGGCAGGTCACGGCTCCCGCCGGTCCCCAGCCAGTAGCCGTCGGGTATCCAGCGGTACAGCACAGCCATCCCGTAGAGGTCGAGGCTCGACAGACAGACCATCGGGGTGCGCTCGCCGCCGTCACCGGCCGCGAAGCCGTTGCCGTAACCGAACGGCGCAGGGCTGTTCATGAGGTCGGGGCCGAAGGTCGGGTGCCAGTTGGTCGTGTGTCCGAGCCCAAAGGTGTGGCCGAACTCGTGGACCGTGACGATCTCGAGGTCGCTGATCTCCGGGAAGTCGTACAGGACCTGGCCGGCGCGCGGCGAGGATCCGAAGAGGCTCAGCGCGATGAAGCGGCCGCTCGCGTGCAGGACGTCGTGCAAACCGCGCTCGTCGAGGAACTCCTGCGGTTGGACCGTCTGTGCCGCGACGCCGCGGAAGGCCGGCCCGGCGGCGACGTAGCCGATCACGACGTCGTAGCCCGCCGGATCCGCAGGCTTCACGCCGTCGAAGACCTCGACGGAAACCTCGATCTTCTCGAGATAGGAGTACTTCGGGTAGTCCGCCGCGAACTCCGAGAGCGCGTCGGTCCAGCGGCGGATCCCACGCAGCGTCGCATCGATGTAATCGACGACGGTCGGGCCGGAGGGGTCGCCCAGATCGCCGTGCGCGGGCGGGATCAACAAGACCCGGGTGTCGAGCGTTCGCAGCGAGCCGCCGAAGATCATGTCGATCGGTGCGCGCCGGGTGCCCTCGCAATTCATGAAGCAGAGCGTGTAGCCGTACGGGGCCTCGCGCTCGGCGCGCAGATGCAAGCGGTACTCCCCGGTCACGTGCGCTCGATGGATCGCGAGTCGCAGGACCGCTCCCTCGCTGGTGAACGCGCCGGAATGCGTGACGCTGCGCCCGCTCTGCCGCAGCCCGACGTCGATCACGACGCCGTCGGGATCAAGGAGCGTGACCGGGTCGATGGTGCTGTTCGATGCCGCGACGAGCACCGACATCGCTTGACCCTCGGCCAGCGAGAAGCGGTAGAAGTCGTCGTGGTCGGAGGAGTCCAGCGTCCCGGAGTACAGGCCCGCAGGCGCGACCGGGGTCGCGACCTCGAAGGTGTTCCCGGCGTCGCCACCGGTTGCGGCGTCGTTCTGCGGCGCCGCGTGAGCAGGCAGCATCGCGAGCGCGATCAGGATGACAACGACGGGTGTGCGGCGCATCGATCTCCTTGGATGCTTGGCAGAGGAGCTACTTCGACGCCGACCGTGGATGCCCTCTTTGTGCCTGCAGCGGAGCACCGCGTTCACGGTGGCCTGCGTCCCGGTACGCTACCTATCAAACAGAGATGAGGGGAGTCCCATGACCATAGGCGCGAGTCAGACGGTGCAGCATTTCTGGGAGGACGTGTGGTCGGGGGGCAAGAGCGATCGCGTGGCGGAACTGTTCGCGCCGAACGCGCGCCAGAACGGGGAGCCGATGGACCTGGAAGCGTTCGCGGCAGCGGTCACGACATGGAAGGGCACCTTCCCGGATTTCACCGCCACCATCGAGGAACTCGTTCCGCTCGACGACGACCGGGTCCTGAGCCGGGTCACCTACCGCGGCACGCAGCGGCGCCGGTGGGCGGGCCTGCCGCCGACGGGACGATCGTTCACGTGCGTCGGGATCGACATCTTCCGAGTGGTGAAGGGCCGCATCGTCGAGCTATGGCACGCCACCGACCACCTCGACATGGCCTCGCAACTTGGGGCGAAGGTCGTGCTCCGGCCGGAGGTGGAGAAGCAGCTCGCGAAGTCCTCGCGCTGAGCTTCGGAGTTACCCGGCGCGCGACCTCGAGCGCGTCCACGCCCCCCACGCCAGCACCAGCGTCACGAACACCAGGAACGGGATCGTGGTCGACTGCTTCTCGCCGAGGTCGCGGTCGATCAGGTGAGCAACCAGATGGAACACCTGGCCGACCAGCGTGCCGGCGAGCACCGCGAGGAGCGCGTCTTTCATGTACACGACGTACAGCAAGATCGCGCCGACGCCGATCTGGAACGCGCCGATGTCGTGGATGAGGTGGACGTTGTAGGGCGGGAAGGTCGCCAGCGCGTCGAAGAACGCCTTCGGCGCGAAGAACGCGTAAAGACCGAAGATGACGAAGAACGCCCCCACGGCGATCGCAACCACTCTCGGACCTCGCTGCATGAGAGCTCCCCTCTCGATGGCCTACGAAGCCAGCCTAACCCTGTAACCCGCGCGCGAAGGGAGCCAGGCCCATTCTCGGCTGTGTCTGCATCTATCTGATGCATGACACATCACAGGAAGGCCCGACGGGTGGTCCGCGGCTCGCCCCGGACGGTTCAGTCGGTCGAGGACGCTTTCAGCAGCTCCTGCACGCCCGTCTCGATCCCGTGGGCCAGCACCTCCACGTCGGGCACGCTGTCGTAGTCGCTGTTGATGCCGAATGTCATGCCGCCGTTGTAAGAGAAGATGCCCACGGTCGTGCGCACGCCGACCGCGATCGGCACGAACGGGAAGATCTCCACCATGCGACGCCCCAGCATGTACAGCGGGATCTGCGGACCCGGGATGTTCGTCGTCACCGTGTCGAAGGTCGCCAGGCGCGACCGCGTGGTCAGCCGCCCCGCGAGGTCGAGCAACATCGCCGGCGCGAAGCCTGCGAGTCCGACCAAGGTGTCGGCGGCGACGGCGCGCCCCGATGCCTTGAACTTCTCCATCTGTTCGCGGATCGAGCGCAGCCGATCCAGCGGGTCCGCGGCACCGATCGGAAGGTCCGCGAACAACGCGCTCACGCGGTTGTTGTAGATCCCCTCCTCAGCGGCAGAGCGAACCGACACCGGAACCATCGAACGGATCGTCGTGTCGCCTGCGACCTCCTCGCCTCGCCCGGTCAGCAGGTCCCGGAACCCCTTCGTGATCGCGGCGAGCACGACGTCATTGACCGTCCCACCCGCACCGCGGCGGATCGTCTTCACATCCTCGAGCGACGCGCGCGCCCACGTGAAGCGGCGATGCGGGCCGACGGGGCCGGTGAGCGATGTGCTGTTCGGACGCAGCAACGGCGCGAACGCGGTAAGGCCACGTGCGACCTTCGTCGCGCCGCGAACGACGGTGCGCGGACGCGTGAGGACCGTCGACAGCGCTCGTGCGATCTCGATCGGCTGGCTGATCGCGAGCTTTCGAGCGAGCTGAGCACGCGACGGCTCGGCTTCGGGCCGCCAGGGTTCGGCCGGCGCCTCGGGCGGTGTCGACGTCGGCGTTGCCTCCAGGATCATCGCGGTCAGATCCATCCCGGAGACACCATCGACGATCGCATGGTGCACTTTGTTCACCAGCGCCCACCGGCCGCCCTCCAGCCCTTCCACCAACCACATCTCCCACAGCGGCTTACCGCGGTCGAGCATCTGTGACATCACGCGGCTCGCGAGATTGATCAGCTCACGCTCGCCGCCCGGCGTGGGCAATGCTGTATGGCGGAGGTGGTACCCGACGTTGAAATGCGGATCGTCGACCCACACGGGGCGCGCGAGCCGCAGCGGCACGAACCGCACCTTCTGCCGATAGCGCGGCACGTGCGGAAGCTTGGTCTCCATCAACGCGACGAGTTCGGGGAACGACGGCGGCGGCCCGTCGAAGATGATGACCGACCCGACATGCATCGGGTTGCGCGGCGTCTCCAGATGCAGGAACGACGCGTCCTGCGCGCTCAGCATGTCCATTCGGCCCTCCCCTAGTTCGCCGGACGTTGGAACAGGTACCGCGCGAACGCTGGTGGCTGGAACGCGCGCCACGCGCCCTCAGGTTGCGCGAGCCTGTCGGCGAGCAGCCAGAGTACCGCCGGATTGTGCCCGAGCCCGAAATGGCTCCCCCACACCGCGATGCTCTCGCTGTTGGGACCATCCGGTTCGAAGCACGTCTGCCACGGGACGATGCCGTCGAGCCTCGAGTACACCGACGTTGCAGGCACCGGCACGGGTTCGGCCGCTTCCTGCGACGTGGGCACGATGACTCCGTCGATGTGCAGATGCGAGAAGCGGTCGTAGGCGCGATGCGCGCGGCTGTCGGTCGCCTGTTGCAGGCGGTAGGGGCTTCCCAGTGTGACGATCTGCCGTACGTGGTCGGGCTGTAGTCGCGCGAGCACGCGCGCGTAGATACCGCCGAGACTCCATCCCACCACACTGACCGCGCGCCCGTGCGAGGTCGCCAGCGCTTCCAGCTTCGCGCCCATCCCGTGCACCGCTTCCGGCGTCGGCCCGATGTTGCGGCCGAGTCGCCAGCCGTGAACGTCGTAGCCGAGACGGCGGAGGTAGCGGCGCAACACGATCGTCGAGGCGTCGCCCGCCATCAGCCCGGGCAGGACGAGCACCGGGTGGCCGTCGCCCTTGGGCGAGGTGACGCGCAGCAAAGGCATCGACGCCATGAACACACCGAAGCCTCCCATGGCGCGCGGGAAGTCCGACAGGTAGAG
The DNA here is from genome assembly GCA_046716205.1 of Actinomycetota bacterium. Lineage (GTDB taxonomy): Bacteria > Actinomycetota > AC-67 > AC-67 > AC-67 > JBKJXT01. The sequence goes on along the minus strand of JBKJXT010000381.1, from coordinate 6,869 downwards.
GTCCAGACGCGGCCGAGGTGTCGGAAGAGGTTCGGCGACGATGGGGCCGTGCGCTGCGATGGGCTCGATCACGATAACGCTGATGCTACGTCACGAACACGCGCCTCATCGTGTCTCAGTCACGGTCATGGTTGTACCCAGGCAGATCGGGGAATCACTACCGCGCGGAACTCGACGCCAAAGGAGGCGGTAGATGAACGTTGTGTGGTGGCTCCTGATCGGTCTCGTGGCGGGACTCATCGCCCGCGCGGTCGTCCCCGGCCGGGACTCGATGGGCTTGCTCGGAACACTATTACTCGGCCTCATCGGTTCGCTCATCGGCGGTTTCATCGGAAACCTCCTCGCCGGCGGCGACGGAGACTTCTCGCCCACTGGGCTGATCGGTTCGATCCTCGGCGCGATCGTCGCGCTGCTGGTCTGGCGCGCGATCAACCGAGGACGTGGCACCGGGATCACGCATCGAGGCTCGTTCCGCCGGGCTGCCTAGCCCCCTCCATCGTCAGAAGGCGCGCCCCCCAGGCGCGCCTTCTTCGTGTGCGCGCCCCTGGGCAGGACTTCCCGGACATCGCGGCGAAATCGGTAAGAACCTGCTCCGCCTCTAGGGAGGTTCATCCGTGCGTCACGCTCGCATCCTTCTGCTCGCCATCGTCACCGCCGTCATCTTCCAGCCCGCGGCCTCTCCGGCCGCGCGACCGGCGCCTTCCTACGGGTACGTCACGATGAGCGACGGCGTCACGCTCAAATACCAGGTCTTGCTCCCGGACCCGGCGGTGTGGGGCCCCGGTCCCTATCCCTCGGTCATGGACTACTCCGGCTACATCCCGGCGCAGTCGATCTACGACGGGCTGAAGGACCGCTTCCGCGAGTCTGGGTACGCCGTGATCGGGCTGAACATGCGTGGGACGCATTGCTCGGGCGGCTACTTCGATTACTTCGAGCCGCGCTCTGCGCTGGACGGTGCCGAAGCGATCGAGCAATTGACCAAGCTGCCGTGGAGCAACGGCAGGCTCGCGATGGTCGGCAAGTCCTACCCCGGCATCACGCAGCTCTTCGTCGCCGCGTACCAGCCGAAGGGTCTCGTCGCGATCGTCCCCGGTCACGTCTTCGGTGACCTCTACCGGGACGTGCCCTACCCCGGCGGGATCCTCAACGCCACGTTCGCCGGCGCCTGGAGCGGGCAACGCGCCGCTGAAACGATGTACTCGGGATGGCAGTGGTACTCCCAGCACCAGGACGACACCGAGTGCCGCGACAACCAGGTCGACCACGCGCCGAACACCCCGTTCAACCCGTTCGTGCAGGCGCTGTACAACCAGTTCGACGGGCCGTTGTTCTGGGAGCGCAGCCCCTGGTGGTGGGCGAACAAGATCAAGGTGCCGACGATGCTCGTCGAGTCGTGGCAAGACGAGCAGGTGGGTTCGCGCGCCACACACCTCATCGAGCGGTTGAGCCCGGAGGTTCCGTGGAAGCTGCTGGTCGCGAACGGCGACCACGGCGAGTACTACGGCGAGGAGATGCTGCCGCACATCTATCGCTTCCTGGAGTACACGTTGCGCGGCTCCACGAACGTGCCCGCCGACTTCTGGAACGGCTACACCGACGGCGCGACGGTCGTGGCGAAGTACGACCGGTCCCCGCTGCGCAACGATCTGTTCGGTGGCGCGACCGCGGCCGCCTACTGGGCCGAGGACCCGGCGATCGTCAACTTCGAGAACGGCGCGAACGGTGGGCGCAAGGCTGCCTTCACGGCCACGTTCTCGGACTGGCCGCCGGCCGAAACGACCGTCGAGCGCCTGTACCTGACGCCGGGCAAGGAACTCGTACCCGAAGAGCCACTGACGACCGTGCCGGCGACGAAGCTCGAAGCGGCGAACGCGCGCCTCGCCGGAGCCGTGGACTACGCCTATCTCCCGTACGCGGGAACGCAGGAGCGCGGCGGGGTCGATATCGAGGACGTGACGCTGGGTGACTTCCAGCGCCGACCTCCACGGGGCACGACCGCTGAGTTCACGTCCGGCGCGCTCACCGAGGACTGGATGCTCCTCGGCACCGCGAGCGTGGACCTGTGGATCTCTTCAACCGCGCCCGACACCGACCTGGAAGTCATGCTGACCGAGCTCCGGCCGGACGGCCAGGAGATGTTCGTCCAGAAGGGGTGGTTACGCGCCAGCCACCGGCTCGAGGACTCGCGCTTCTCGACGGAGCTTCGGCCGTTCCAGTCGCACAAGGTCGGCGACACCGCACCACTGATCGTCGGCCACCCGTCCCTTGCGAGGGTCGAGATCTTCCCGTTCGGACACGTGTTCCGCGCCGGCTCGAAGCTGCGCATCAGTATCCAAGCGCCGAACATCCTGCCCGACCTGTGGGGCTTCGCTTCGTTGCCCGCCCCCGCGGTGAACACGATCTACACGTCGGGGTTCTACCCGTCGTCGATCGCGCTGCCGCGGATGGCGAACAGGTCCGTGCCGACCGCGCTGGCACCGTGCACGTTGCGCAACCAGCCGTGCCGGCCGATCGCTCCCTGATCGGTCCTGACAACGTAAGGAGCCCGTCGCGGATGCGACGGGCTCCTCTCACGTCGGGTCTTATCACTTGGCGACAACGCTCTCGACGATGTCCTCGAACATGGTCAGGTCAACCGTGGTTGCTTTGGTGTTGCCGAAGATGAAGTACCAGACGTGGCCGCCGACCTTGGTCGGATCGCCGTTGCCCTTCGCCAGCACGTACGCGTCGTAGCGGGTGTCGTCGTCGCGGCAGGACTCGTCGTCCTTGCCCGTGCACTCGTACCGCTCCACGATCTCGAAGCTGTTCCCCGCCACCTCGTAGCGCCAGAGCGCGTCGTAGACGAAGTCGGAACCCAGCGGATCGATCGCGACGATGAAGTACTCGCCGTTAGGACCCGTGTAGCGGACCGCCTTCTTCGCGTCGGTCTTGTCCGTGATCACCTCGCTCGTCCACCCGGTGGGGGTCTCGATCGTCCACTCGGCCTCGTCGTGGGTGGTCTCTGTCGGAGTGGGGGTGGGAGAGCCTGCGCTGGTGGGTTCGGTCTCGGTCCCGCAGGCTGCCAGCAGCGCGACCGCCAGCCCGAGCGCCGTGATCCCAAGGAGCCTCTTGCTGCGTGTCATGTCTTCTATCCTTTCCGCTCCGGGCGTCTCCCGAGCGCCTGCTTCGATGCCGAGCCACGCGCGCCGGTTCCGCAGAAACCCGAAAGATGGACGAACGGACATCAAGTATGTACTTGTCGGCAGCTCCGCTGTCCGATTCGTGTACGTCTCGCCGGGCGAGCCGACTGGAAAGGCTTTCCGCTCTAGCCGAGGTCCCCGATCGCGCTGGTATCCTTAATTACCGCAGCGATCCATCGCTCCTTCTGTTCGACTAACCAGCGTCGGTTTCCGGCGCGCGATACGGGAGCGCGAACGATGTACCGGATCCATGCGGGCACGGACGGCGCCTTGAACCTCGAGGGAGAGATCGACGCCTCCTGTTCCGAGGAGGCCGGCTCGCGACTGCTCGCTGCCGCCACACAGACCGACCCTTGCGTGGACCTGACGAACCTGCGGTTCGCAGACGTCGCGGCTATCCGCGCGATCGCGGCCGCGGTGCACCTGATCGCGCTGCGGGCGGGCAGCATCGAGCTCCGCGGCGCGTCGCCGACGTTCCGCAAGACGTGGGAGCTCCTGCAGCTCGATCGCGCGGCTGCGGCGAGGATGAACTGATGCTTTCGCAGATACCGGTCACCAATGGTGACAGCCGCTTCGTTCACGAAGCCTTGCTCTACTCGGGCATCGATGACTTCGTCGTCCGCGTCGGCGCATTCGTCGCCGACTCGATCGAAGCCAACGAGCCGATCCTCGTCGCCGTCAGCAATCTCAAGCGCGAGCTGCTCTGCGAAGCGCTCGGGGAAGTCCCCGACTTCGTGCAGTTCGCCGACATGGCCGAGTTGGGTCGTAACCCGGGCAGGATCATCCCGGCGTGGCGACGGTTCGCTGATGAGAACGTCGCGCGTGGTACGAGGTTCCGGGGTGTCGGTGAGCCGATCTGGCCGGAGCGAACCGCCGATGAGCTCATCGAGTGCGTGCGCCACGAGTCCCTCCTCAACCTCGCATTCGAGGGCTCACCGGCGTGGTGGCTCATCTGTCCCTACGACATCAAGCTCCTGAGTCCGACGGTCGTCGAAGAGGCCTTCCGCACACACCCGTCGGTTCTGGATGGCGACTCGCGCAGCACGAGCGCGTCCTACCAGGGCCTGGCCGCCATCGACGCACCCTTCGATGTCCCTCTTGCCGAGCCGGTCGGCAACGTCACCACGATGATCATCGACAGGCTCGAACAGCTCGAGGCGCTGCGGCGCATGGTGGACATGCACTCAACGCGGTTCGGAGTCGATCGGTCACGTACCGCAGACCTGACGCTCGCCGTGAACGAGGTCGCGACCAACAGCCTCCGATACGCCGGCGGGCCGAGCACGATCCGCACCTGGAACAGCCACACCGCGATCGTGTTCGAAGTCAGCGACGACGGAAGGATCGACGATGCCCTGATCGGGCGACGTATCCCTTCGGTCGACCGCGAGTCCGGCTTCGGGCTCTGGCTCGTGCACCAGCTCTGCGACCTCGTGCAGGTGCGAACCTACGAAACGGGCACCGTCGTGCGGCTCCAGATGACGCGCGCCTGAGCTCGCCTGATACCTATCCGAAGGTGTTACAGCCGTCCATATCGGCGTCCCGGAAACCGCGCAGATACCAATCGCGCCGCTGCGCAGCCGATCCGTGGGTGAACGCTTCGGGATCGACGCGGCCGCGGGCGCGCTCCTGGATCCGGTCGTCTCCGACCGCGGCGGCGGCGTTGAGCGCCTCGTCTAGTTCGCGCTGGGTGATCGACACGTTGCCCGCGCGATCGGCGAGGGTGCCCCACACCCCGGCGTAACAGTCCGCCTGGAGTTCGAGGGCAACCGACAGACGGTTCGCTCGGCGCGGATCGCGCTGCTGCGCCACACGGACGTCGCGCTCGGTTCCCAGGAGTGTTTGGATGTGGTGGCCGACCTCGTGCGCGAGGATGTAGGCCTGCGCGTAGCGACCGTTCGCGCCGAAGTCACGCTGCAACTGTGCAAGGAAGCCCAGATCGATGAAGATCTCTCGGTCGGGCGGGCAATAGAAGGGCCCAACCTGCGAGGACGCGGTACCGCATCCGGTCTGGACCGCCTGCTCGAAGAACGCGAGGCGCGGAGGGGCATAGCTCGAAAGATGCCCCTCCCACACTTCGTTTATCTCGTTGTAGACCTTGATCAGGAAGCAGTCGTTGTGCTGCTCGATCGCTCCGTCGGAGTTGCAGCGCGTCTCCAGCTGTTGCAACGACTCCCCGGTCCCGCGGACATCGGTATCTGCAGGGATATCGAGCGCGCCGAGCCCACCTTCTCCGCCGAGCGCACTCACCAACAGGTAGATGAGAACGCCGACGATCCCGGTGCCACCGCCGATCGCAAGGCCGGGACGGCGGCCCCGGCGGTCATCGATACCACCGACGTCTACGGTGCGATCGCGGAAGCGCATCGAACCCTAGCCGGAGATCTCGCGTGGGCAGGTCGTGGCGATCTTCCACCCGTTCGTCGATCGCAGACCCTGAGCCTGCATACGATCACCTCCGCTCCAACGCCTACCCGTGTGTGCCAGGTTCAACCACGGCGGCCTGAGCCGCGTCCGGTAGCCAACCACCCGAAATAGGGTTGCTCTCCCTGCTGCGGCGCGCCTAATCTCCACAGGTTGTCCGCACGACCGTGACCGAACCATCGTCGGGATGGAACGACGGTCGCTCACGCCGGCACACGGGTGAGGGGGATCTTCACATGGGGAAGTTCGAGTCGTTCACGGTCGGTGGCGTCACCATCGACGAGGTAGACCTTCGCAAGCTCAGCGAGCAGCAGCTCCTCGATATCAACGAGTACGGCAACATCCTGCGCGCCGAGTCGCTGCCGGAGGACCCACCGCGGCCGGTCGAGCTGACCCGCGCGAGCTTCGAGAACATCCCGCAGTGGGTTGACTTCCGCAGCTACTGGGGCCGCGATGAGAGCGGCAAGCTCGCTGCGACGGCCGAAGCGTCCTGGCTCACCACCGAGGAGAACAAGCATCTGCTGGACGTCGGGATCAACGTCCGGCCGGACATGCGCCGACGCGGGGTCGGCAAGGCGCTCCTCACGCTCATCGCAGACGTCGGCGAGGAGCAGCAGCGTCCGCTGATCGTCTCCGGCTCCTCAGAGCGGGTACCCGCCGGGCAGATCTTCGCCGAGAAGGTAGGCGCGGACGCAGGGCTCAAGCAACACACCAACCACTTGCTGCTCTCCGACGTCGATCCGCTGATGATCGAGCAATGGGTCACCGAAGGGCCCAAGCGCGCCGAGGGCTACAGCCTGATCTGGGTAGACGGTCCATACCCCGACGACCTCGTCGAGGCATTGGTCGAACTGGGGCACGTCATGAACACCGCCCCGCGTGACAACCTCGACATGGAGGACTTCCACTTCACCGTCGACCAACACCGTGATTGGGAGAAGCAGATGCTCGCCAGTGGAGACGTGCGCTGGTCGTTGGTCGCACGCCACGACGCCAGCAGCGAGCTCGTCGGGTTCACCGAGACGATGTGGAACCCCAAGCTGCCCAAGGTCGTGTACCAGATGGGCACCGGCGTGCTGCCGGAGCACCGCGGACACGCGCTCGGGAAGTGGATGAAGGCAGGGATGCTCCAACGCGTCCTCGCCGAGCGCACCGAGTCGAACGAGATCCGAACCGGCAACGCGGACTCCAACGTCCCGATGCTCGGGATCAACAAGCAGCTGGGGTTCAAGCCCTTCCAAGCCCACATCGTGTGGCAGGTGA
>JBKJXT010000380.1:0-2534 GCA_046716205.1 Actinomycetota bacterium | reverse complement strand
CCTTGACTCTGAAGAACGGCTCGAAGATGCGAGCACCGATGTCGGCGGGGATCCCCACGCCGGTATCGGATACAAGGATCGACACCGAGCCGTTTTGCGCAGATGCCGTCACGATGACCTCGCCGCCGGCAGGCGTGTACTTCACAGCGTTGTCGACCAGGTTGACCAGAACATCACGGAGACGAGCCGCGTCGGCCCTCGCTCGTGGAAGGTTGCGCGGTATCCGAGCGCTTAGCCGGACGCCTCCTGCCTTCGCGAGGACGTCCATCGAAGCCCGTGCCGATCTGATCACCTCTGGGACACGCACATCGTCCAAGTCGATGTCGACCGCGCCGGACTCAGCTTTCGCAAGCTCCAAGATGTCGTTGACGGCGCTCAGCACCTGCTCACCGGAGCGCTTGATCGTGATCGCCTCGTCACGCGAGTCGCGGCTTGAGTCGAGGATGATGGCGGCTTCCCCGAGGATGGCCGCGAGCGGTGTGCGCAGTTCATGGCTCAGACCTGCGAAGAACTCGGTGCGCTCGCGCAGCAGTCGCTCGATCTCCGACGTGCGTTCGGCGACGCGCGCCTCGAGCGTTTCCACGTTGGCCTGGAGCTGTTCGGCCATGTGGTTGAGTCCGCGCGCAAGTTCGGCGATCTCCTGATCACCTGCCTCCTTCGCGCGCGCCGACAGGTTTCCTTCCGCGAGTGCGCGGTTGGTTTCGATGAGCGGGCGGATCTGTCGCACGATCGATCTGGACACGGCGAATCCGATGGCGACCACGCCGAGGAGCGCTGCCAACACGATGAATCGGAGTCGCGATCCTGCTGCTCGGACTGGACCGAAGGCGGGCTCAGTCGGGATCGAAACCGAGATGAAGCCGACGCGGGTGCCTTTCACAACGTACGGTGCCTGCAGTGTGGCGGTTCCATCGGTCGTTCGCCTGACGAGCCGCTCATCGCCTGGGGGGTCGATCTTCCTCGCCGCGGCTCCCGATGACGCGACCAGTCGTCCTCGCTCGTCATAGATGGTCGCCTTGGTTTTGGGGGACGTGCCGTAACCCGCGGCCTCCGTCGTGAGCGAGGAAGCGGAAACGCCTACCATCACGGCGCCGACCGGGACGCAATGGGTCGACGTGCTGGAGCACACCGGGGCGGCGATGGCGAGGTAGCTGGTGCCCCGAACGTCAAGCAAGGCGCCGGCGATCTCTGCGGCGCGGAACGCGTCGGCTGCGATCGCAGCTGGCCACGCCGATCCCATAGTGACGTCGTCGGACCCCAGCTCGCCCAGCGCACGCCCGCGACGATCCAACGCGACGACGAAGCCGAGGTCCTTCTTGAGCGCCACGACCGAACGGAGGAGCCTGAGTATGCGGCGACGGTCGTTGGTGGAGATCGCCTCAGGCATCCCTTGGAGGTTTGAGGCGAACCTCGCGGATTCCAGCAGATACAACTCTCGATCGTGAAGCAATGACCGCGCTTCCAGGGAGCGCCGAAGCAGGTCTTGGTTGAGCGAGGTCTTTGCGCGCGACGACAGGTCACGCACGAGTAGATCGCTGCCGCCGATCCCGACCAGGATGAGGAGCGCGACGAACGGGACCAGCAGTCTCCACACCAGCGGCCGTCGCTTGGTCCCGGCTGCTTGGGTTCCGACCGCGTTGGTCACGGGATCCCAGGTGCTGTGGCTTCGACCCAGCGCCAGTCTGGATCGACGTCCTTCGCGGGGTTATCGGTTACCTGCATGACCCCGACTCCGATCAGGTCGCTGACGAAGATGTCCCAGTTGTCGAAGCGGTTGTCGGTGCTCACATCGATCGCGTTATAGGCGATCTGCGATCCGTCCGGTGACCACGTCGGACCGCCCTCGGCGGTCTGGGGACTGGTGGTCAAGCTCGTGAGGTTCGAGCCGTCAGCAGACATCCAATAGATCTCGTTATTCCCATCTCGCGTGGTACTGAACGTGATGCGAGTGCCGTCAGGCGACCAAAGGGGAAACGTATTCTTGATCGGGGACTCGGTGAACGTGAGCTGCGTCGCGTCGGTGCCGTCCACCTTCATAGAGTAAATCTCGAAGTTGTCCGTTGGGTTGCTTCGGATCCGTCCACCAAGAATCTCGCAGGCTGAGAAGACGAATCGACCTCCCTTGGGTGACCAACCGGCTTCCGAGGCGTATGTCGGCGCGCGCGTGATCCGCCGCTGGCGGCCTCCGTCTGCGTCCATGACGAAGAGATTGTCGGCTTGGCACCCGTTCCCGACGAGGCGCGTGAAGGCGATCTGCTTGCCGTCAGGCGACCAGGTCGCGTGGTCCTCGGAGTCCGAACTTCGCGTGAGGTTCACGTGATGAGAACCGTCGGCGTTCATGACGAAGATCTCGGCGTTCCCGTCTGGGTCACTCCTGAACGCGATGCGACGCCCATCGGGTGACCACTTCGGAGAACTCTCGTTCGCATCTGTGTTGGTCAGGCGTGTCTCCTGTGTTCCATCAGCGTTGATCGAATAGATCTCGCCATTCCCATCTCTATCGCTTGTGAACACGATCCTTCCTACTAGGGGCG
>JBKJXT010000379.1:0-2772 GCA_046716205.1 Actinomycetota bacterium | reverse complement strand
CAGCCACCGGCGCGGGCGAGCCCTCGTAGGTGTCGGGCGCCCAGAAGTGGAACGGCACCGCCGAGACCTTGAACGCGAAGCCGACGACGATCAGCAGGATGCTGACGAAGACGATGGAATCCGCGTGCGCGATGCCGGTGGGCGCCGCACCACCACCGATCACACGCGCGATCTCGGCGAGGTTCGTCGAGCGCGCCACGCCGTAGATCAGCGACATGCCGAACAGCATGACTGCCGACGCCAGCACGCCGAACAAGAAGAACTTCACCGCTGCCTCGTTCGACCGGTCGTCGGCCTTGCGGAAGCCGGCCATGATGAACCCGGGGATCGTCACCGTCTCCAGCGCGACGAACAGCGCCAGCATGTCGCGCGAGGACGGCATCACCATCATCCCCAGAAGCGCGGTCAGCAACAGGAAGTAGAATTCCCCCTGCGTTCGCTGCACGACCTCATTGAGATAGCTCAGCGACATCAGCACCAGCACACCGACCGAGGCCAGGAACAGGAACTTGAACAGCAAGGCGTAGGAATCCACCACGAACATCCCGCCGAACGTCGTGCGGTGGTCGCCCACCAGCGAGATCAGCGCGACGGCCGCGCCGCCGATCCCTGCCATCGTGATCAACGCGTTGAGGTTCTTCAGCTCGTCGGGCAAGAACAGGTCGATCACGAGCACCGCGATCAAGGCGACCGAGATGATCAGCTCGGGCAGGATCGCGTGCAGGTCGACGTTCACCGTTCCCGGTGTCGCCGCTTGAGCCAGGAGTGCGAGCATGGCCTAGCCGAACACCTTCGCGAGACTGCTGACCGCGCTGTTGGTCATCTCGAAGACGGCGCGCGGATACACGCCGAGCGCCAGGATGCCAACCAGCAACGGCGCCCATGCGATGAGCTCCATCGGACGGACGTCGTCGATGTGGGTATCCGCCGCCCACTTCTCGCGCAGCTGTCCGAGATTCAGGCGCTGGATCAGCCAGAGCATGTAGCCGGCGGTGAGGATCGTGCCGACCGCACCCAGCACCATGTAACTCCGGAACAGCCCGACCGGCAGACCCGGCGCGGGGTTGAACGCGGCGAGCAGCGCGAATACCTCGCCCCAGAACCCGGCGAGGCCCGGTAGGCCCAGCGAGGCGATCGCCGCGAAGATCAGGATCGCGCCCATGCGGGGCATCTTCTGCAGCAGCCCCGGACCGATGTCGTCGATGATGCGAGTGTGGTAGCGCTCGTAGATCGAGCCGGCGAGGAAGAACAGCATCCCGGTGATCACGCCGTGCGCGACCATCCCGAAGACCGCGGCGTTGATGCCCGTCGAGGTGAGCGTCGAGATGCCCAGCATCACGAAGCCCATGTGTCCGACGGAGCTGAACGCGATGAGGCGCTTGATATCTCGCTGCGCCAGACAGCACAGCGCCCCGTACAAGATGGCGATCACGCTCAGCGCGCCGATGTAGGGCGCCCAGTCGACCGCGGCCTCCGGCAACAGGGGCAGCGCGATGCGGATGAACCCGTAGGTCCCCATCTTCAGCAGGATGCCGGCCAGCAGGACGCTGCCCACCGTCGGCGCGTCGCCATGCGCGTCGGGGAGCCAGGTGTGGAACGGCCACATCGGTACCTTGATCGCGAAGCCCAAGAACAGCCCCAGGAACACGAGGTTCTGGAAGCCGACACCGCCGAAGTTCTGGCCTTGCAGCAGGATCATGTCGAAGGTGTGCTGCGCGCCGGGCAGTGCCGCACTGACGTCGCTCTTGAAGTACATCGCGAGGAACCCCAGCAACATGAACACGCTGCCGAACAATGTGTACAGGAAGAACTTCAGCGCCGAGTACTCCTTACGCTCGGATCCCCAGATCGCGATCATGAAGTACATGGGGACGAGCACGAGCTCCCAGAAGACGAAGAACAGCACCAGGTCGAGTGACGTGAATGTGCCGGCCATCCCCGTCTCGAGCATCAGGATCAGCGCCATGAACCCCTTCACCCGGTCCTTGGGGTTCGGCATGATCTTCGTCGTGTAGATCACACACAGGAACACGAGCAGGACGGTCAGCACCAACATCGGGAGCGCGATGCCGTCGATCCCCATGTGGTAGCGCGCGCCGACCGAGTCGATCCAGGTCCGGTTGACCTCGAACTGGAACTCGCTGCTGCGGTCGAAGTTGAAGCGCGCGAGCGCGATGATGCCGAAGAGCAACGCTCCGCCCGATGCCACGAGCGCGACGAGCTTGATGAGCGCTACCTGTGCCTTGGGCACGATCGCGATCACCCCGGCTCCCACCAGCGGCAGGAACACCACCAGCGAGAGGAGCCACTGATCGAAAGCCGTCGAACTCATCTGCCAACCCCCACTTAGAACCTCGTGAACAGCGTGAAGAGCAGCGACAGGATCGCCACGCTCGCGAACAGCACCGCCGCGTAGCGTTGGACGTCACCCGTCTGAACCTGCCTGAGGCTTCCCGAAGACTTGCGCGCGCCGATCCCGACGCCGTTGACGGTTCCGTCGATGACCTTCTGGTCGATGACGTCGTACAGACCCTTGGCGCTGGACCGGGCAACCGACGCTGCGCCGTTCACCGCGCCGTCGAACACGTTCTGGTTCAGCCAGTACATGGCCGCGCTGACCAGGTCGCGGATGGGGTGCACGATCGCCTTCGTGTAGAAGTCGTCCAGGTAATACTTGTTCTCCAGCAGCGTGTGGAACCAGCCGAGACGTTTCAGGGGATCCACCGCAGGCACGTTCTTGTACAAGCGCCGACCGAACGCGATGCCCGCGAT
>JBKJXT010000378.1:0-3017 GCA_046716205.1 Actinomycetota bacterium | reverse complement strand
GCGATCGTGCGCGGGCTCGACGTCGCGGGCGAGGGCTCGGCGCGCGAGCTGATCCGCGATGCGGGCGAGGACCTCTTCCCCACCGGCGCCGTCGAGACGGTCGAGGCGCGTCGCTCGGTCCGCGAGTTCCTGCCCACCCCGGTGCGCGCCGAGGTCGTCGAGCGCGCGGTGGCCGCGGCCGCGAGCGCGCCCGCGCCGCACGGCTCGCGCAATCCCACGCCCTTCCGGTTCGTGTGGCTGGCTTCGCCGCCCGCCAGGCGCGCCTTCCTCCAGGCGCTCGCCGGCGCTTGGCGCTCCGACCTCGACGGCGACGCCACCGACGAGCCGACGGTCCTTCGGCGCCTCGGGCGCTCAGACACGTTGCTCGGCGGCGCGCCGGTGCTGATCGCCTGCTTCGTGTCGACCGCAGGCGCCGATCCCTATCCCGACGAGCGTCGCGCGCGCGCCGAGCGGGAGATGTTCATCGCGGCTGCAGGCGGTGGCGTCCAGAGCTTGATGATCGCGCTCGCGGCCCAGGGGGTCGGCTCCTGCTGGGTCTCCTCCAGCATGTTCGCCCCCGAGGTCGCGCGGGAGGCGCTGGCCCTGAGTGAGGACTGGCAGGCGCTGGGCTGTGTCGCGGCCGGCTACCCGGTCGCGGTGCCACCCCCTCGAGATCCCCGAGGCTCAGCCCCGTTCCTGGATCTGCGCTGAGCGGCGCAACACCAGAGCGCGTGCTATAAAGCGCCGCGTTCCCCTACATGCTTCGGAGGCAGCCTTGGCCAGCAAAGACACCAAGAGAGAACGGCGCGAAGAAGCAAAGAAGGCGCGCCTGGAAGCCCAGCGCCGGGCCAAGCGCAAGGCCGCGACGCGCAAGGTCTACAGCGGCGTCGTCGTCGTAGGGATCATCGGGGTGATCGCGTTCCTGATCTCCAACAGCGGCAAAGCAGGTCGGCAGGCAGCGGCCGGGTTCCTGGCGAACGCGACCGCCGCAGGCTGCGAGGCTCCCAAGGACGTCGACGAGCTGCCCAGCGCCAAGCACATCACGCCGCCCGCCAAGGCGACCTACAACTCGAACCCGCCGACCTCGGGCGAGCACTACGTCGGCCCCGCCAACAGCGCGGGCTACTCCGGCGTGCACACCAACGCGTTCGAGGACGAGCTCCAGGTCCACAACCTCGAGCACGGCCACATGGGGATCCAATACAAGGAGACCCTCCCCGACGCGGTCCGCACCGCGCTGGAGGAGTGGACGACCAAGAACGAGACCAAGGCGTTCATGGCACCGCGGCCCGCCCTCGAACAGATGGTCGCGTTCACCGCGTGGGGCAAGCTGATGACCTGTGGCTCGATAACCGATCCGGCGCTTGCGACCAAGGTTGCCGACGGCTTCCTGAGCGTTCACGGCGACAAGGGACCGGAGTCGGTCCCGGGGATCGCGCAGAAGTAGGACTAGACGGCGATCGTGCCGGTGTTGGCGTTGCCGACGTTGCCCGATCCGTCGCGCACGCTGATGCGGATGTTCATCGGCCCGACGTGGGTCGCATCGGGTGTCCATGTCGTTCGCACCCTGCTTTGGACCGCGGTCACGGGCTCGGACACGAACACCTCTCCACCGAGCACCTGGCGCGAGATCGTGATCACGTAGGTCAGCCGGTCTGAGTAGTCGTCGTTCATCGAGAACTCGATCACCGCGGGGGTCCGCGGCGTCGCGGCCGGCGAGACGGTTACACCCGTGATGCGCGGTGGCTCCCGGTCGACGATCAGCACCGCGACCGCGGCCGCCCCGTAGGACGATCCATCCGAGGTCGCCCGCACGAAGATGTGATGCACGCCCGTCGACATCGTCAGCGGGACACCGACGGAAGTGACCAGGTCCTCTTCGCGCTCGTCGAATGAGCCGTCGGCCGCATCCAGCGCGACGCCGGTGCCGGGCGCGCCGACGCGATCGATGAAGTACTCGGCGCCCTTGATCGTCTGGGCCGCCACGGCTGTACCGAAGGCGTTGATCACGCTGGAGCCGCCGAACGCGCTCGGGGTCGAGGAGCGCAGACGCTCCACGACGGGCGCGCTCTCACCGGCGCGCAGTGCGCGCTCGAAGTTGATCCGGCCGTGACCGAAGTGGTTGTCGTAGCCGCGCTCGTACCGGTCGTCGTCTGCGGTCGACTCGATGATCGCTCGCACCTGCTGCGGCGTCCGCAGAGGGTTCTGCGCGAACAACATCGCCGCCAGCGCGGAGACGTGCGGCGCCGCGGTGGAGGTCCCACACGGGGTGACCGACAGACCTTCGGCGCGGCGCGGATCCAGCGACACGATGTGCACGCCGGGCGCGGCGACGGAGGTATGAGGCGAGTGGTTCGAGCACGCGCCGGGCCGGTCGGCCTCATCGGTCGCGGTGACCGACATCACGCCGTCGGCCCACGCCGGGTAGAAGGGCTCGTCGTTGTGGTTGTTGCCGGCCGCCGCGATGGGCAGCGCGCCCTTGGTGATCGCGTACTGGACGGCGGCCTCGACGGCCTCCGGCGCTTGCACGTTCACGTCGATGCCGAGCGACATGTTGATCACACGCGCGCCTTGGTTCGCCGCATACACGATCGCGTCGGCTAGATCCGCCGCGCTGGTGAAGCCGGTGCCGTCCACCGCGGTGATCGGGATGATCTGCGCGCGGTAGCCGAAGCCCGCGATCGCGGAGTTGTTGTTCGCAGCGGCGCCCAGGATGCCGGCGACGAAGGTGCCGTGGTACTCCGCCTCTCCACCGTGGCGTCCCGAGGGGATGAAGTCCTTCGCGCGCTGGATGTCGAGTTGGCCGCCCGAGCGCGCGTCGTAGGCCTGATAGGTGCCGGAGATGCCGCCTGCGTTGATCCAGTCGGGCATGGTCACATCGATCTTGGTGTCGATGACCGCGACCGGCACCGCGGGCAGCGCCTTCTTCTGCGCGGCGGAATAGAAGGTTCCGGGCGCCTCGCCGAAGCCTTGCGGCGCGTTCACGGCCGGGAGGTCCCACTGACGGCCCACCGCACAGCCCGACACGCAGGTGTCGT
>JBKJXT010000377.1:0-4580 GCA_046716205.1 Actinomycetota bacterium | reverse complement strand
GAGGAGGACGCCACCGTCCTGGTGTCGCTGAACGCCAAGCAGGGCTACTCGTTCTGGGCTCGCTACCCCCAGTCCGACGCCGCCACATCGCAGCTCATCGAAGCCGTTCGGAACGGCGGCGGTGACGCCTTGGTCAACCCGCAGGCCGACAAGGCTTCGAAGCGTTTCCTGGTGCAGTTCCTGCTGCCGCTGCTGATCCTGGCGGCGTTGTTCTCGTTCTTCTTCATGCTGATCACCGGGCAGGGCGGCGGCGCCAGCGAGTTCTTCGCGTTCTCGAAGTCGCTGGCCAAGCGAACCAACAGAAAGAAGGGCAAGGGCGAGGTCACGTTCGACGACGTCGCCGGTAACGAAGAGGGCCTCCTGGAGCTGAAGGAAGCCGTTGACTACCTGATGGATCCGACGAAGTTCGAGCGGTTGGGAGCGAAGGCTCCGAAGGGCATCCTGCTGGCCGGTCCTCCGGGAACCGGCAAGACGCTGCTTGCCAAGGCGACCGCCGGCGAAGCGAACGTGCCGTTCTTCTCGATGGCCGGATCGGAGTTCGTCGAGGCGCTGGTCGGTATCGGTGCCGCTCGTGTGCGTGACCTGTTCCGGAAGGCTCGCGCCAGCGCACCGTGCCTGATCTTCATCGACGAACTGGATGCGTGCGGGCGTCAGCGTGGCGCCGGTGTGGGTCAGGGCAACGACGAGCGCGAGCAGACACTGAACCAGATGCTCGTCGAGATGGACGGCTTCAGCGTGTCCAGCGGCATCGTCGTGCTCGGTGCGACCAACCGACCCGACATCCTCGACCCGGCGTTGCTGCGCCCCGGGCGGTTCGATCGGCAGGTCGTGGTAGACGCGCCGGACGCGGAAGGTCGCACCGAGATCCTCGAGCTCTACGGCGCGAAGCGTCCGCTCGCTGCAGACGTCGAACTCGACCGGATCGCGCGGCAGTGCCCGGGCTTCACCGGCGCGGACCTGGCGAACCTGGTGAACGAAGGGTCGCTGCTCGCGGTGCGCGCCGGGCGCTCCCAGATCGTGCAGCGCGATCTGGAGGAGGCGATCGACCGTGTGATCGCCGGACCGGAGCGGCGCAGCCATGTCCTCACGCCAGAAGAGAAGCGGTTCGTCGCCTATCACGAGGCCGGTCACGCGATCGCGGCGGCCGGTGCGGGGATGAAGACGGGCGTCCAGAAACTCTCGATCGTGGCGCGCGGGCGCTCGCTCGGCCACACCACGACCTACGACATCACGGACCGCTTGGTGCTCGTGCGCAGTGATCTGCGGCGTCAGCTCGTGACCACGATGGGCGGGGTCGCGGTCGAGCAGCTCGTGTTCGGTGAGACGACCACGGGATCCGAGGGCGACCTGCGCGCGGCGACCGCCGTCGCGAGGTCGATGGTGGCGACGTTTGGGATGGGCAAAGCGCTCGGCCGCGTCGCGGTCGGGCAGAAGTCGGGGGAGGTGTTCCTTGGACGGGACTTCACGAAGATGCAAGACATCTCTCCGGCGACGCTGGAAGCGGTCGATGCGGAGGTGCGTTCGATCCTGGAGGAGGCAGAAGCGGACGCCACTCGTATCCTTACGCTGAACCGCGCGCTGGTCGATCAGGTCGCGTCGCTGTTGCTGGAGCATGAAACGCTGAGCGGATCCGGCCTGGATGCGATGCTCGACCGGGTCCGCACGCCATCCGCTGTATCCGCACCCTCGCGGAACGGACACCGCAAGAAGGCGCTCGTGCTCGGCTAACCCGGCTCGAACTTGTAGCCGAGCCCGCGCACGGTGTGGATGAACCGCGGCTCGCGGCGGTCCGGCTCGATCTTCGCGCGCAGCCGTTTGATGTGGACGTCCAGCGTGCGCGTGTCGCCGAAGTAGTTCGGGCCCCACACGTCGGCGATCAGCGCATCGCGTGTGCACAGGCGGCCTGCGCGCCGCATCAACACCTCCAAGAGCTCGAACTCCTTGGGGGGCAGCGTGATGCGTTGGCCGGCGACGGTCACCTCGTGGCGGTCGGCGTCGAGGCTCACGTATCCGACGACGAGAGGCTCCTCTCTGAGGATGGGGACCGGTGTCGTTGATCGGCGCAGCACCGTTCGCACCCTGGCGATCAGCTCGCGGACGCTGAAGGGTTTGGTGATGTAGTCGTCGGCGCCGAGCTCCAGCCCCAGCACCTTGTCGGTCTCGGAGTCCCTCGCGCTCACGATGATGATCGGGGTCGAATCCTTCATCCGGATCTCACGGCAGATGTCCACGCCAGCGAGTCCGGGCAGCATGAGATCCAGCAACACCAGGTTGGGGCGCTCGGTGGTGAATCGTTTCAACGCCTCTCTGCCGTCGGAAGAGACCGAGCAGCGGAAGCCCTCGCGTTCGAGGCCGTAACGCATCGCGTCCGCCAATGCGGGTTCGTCCTCGACGATGAGGATCCTGGAGGTATCCATCGCTCGCCGACGGTATCGGGCTCGACGACCCGCTCGGCGTACCCCTCGTGAAGCTCATGTGAACGTTCCTGCCTTGTCGCCCTCCTACCCAACGTTTATCATTGGGTAGATGCCTCGTGCCTACGTTCGCGAATCGGCGCTGTCCTACGGAGAGCGCGCGTACACCGACATGGTGCGCGCGCGCCTCAGCGGCCTGATCGAGGTCTGGGGGAGCAATCGGGTCGCAACCCTCCTCGGCGTCAGCAAGTCGCAGCCTTCCCGGTGGCAGGCCGGCAAGGAAGGGATCTCTGGGCACAACGCTCAGCTGATCATCGACCTGGACTTCGTCAGCGCGCGGCTGTTGGCCGTCCTGCGTCCGCCGGCGATCGACGCGTGGCTCGAAGGACCGAATCCCTGGCTCGGCGGCGGACGTCCGATCGACGTGCTCCGGCACCGCGGGCCGCTGGCAGTGATGCAGGCCGTCGAGGCCGAAGAGCAAGACGCGTACGCGTAGTGCTGCTGTTCCGTGTCTTCCCTTGGGATCCGCGCGCCCGCGTCGGGCGGCCGGGTCACGCACTGTGGATCTCGCCTCGTCAAGGTGCGGGCCGTATCGATAATCCAGATGCTTACGCGACGCTGTACCTTGCCGACCAGCCCGCGGCTGCTGTTGCGGAGCGGCTCGGCAGGTTCGCACCGTGGACCGACGCGTTACTGCGACACACGATCGGCCCGATCGGAAGGACCCTGGCGCTTGCATCGTTCCGTCTGGAGGGTGCCGCTGTGCTCGAGCTGGACGACTCCCGCACCCTGGTTCGGCGCAAGCTGAAACCCTCCGACGTCGCAACCGGCGACCGAACCGATACGCAACGGTGGGCGGCGGATGTCTTCGCCGAAGGCGGCTGGGCCGGCATCCGGTGGTGGAGCCCATACGAGGCGCGCTGGGGAGCGCTTGGGCTCTGGGATACCGCCGACCTCGAGCCGCTCGACGTTGCGCCCCTCACCTTCGATCACCCCGCGCTGCTCGAAGCCGGCGAACGGCTCGGCCGCCGCTAACGATCACCGGTCTACGGTTGCGGGAGCTCTAACCCACCGGGCCCGAGGTCGCCAGGCAGGACCTGTTGTTGTTCTGGCACGTAGCGCACGCGCAGGAACTTGCTGGAGTCGTAGGTCTGCTGCATCATCGCGCCGATCAAGCCGAACGTCAGCACGCCGGCGAGGGCAGCGCCGACCACGCGCCGCCACCTCATCCCGAACAGCGAGAGCGCCGCGCCGGCGGCTGCTCCGCCACTCGCGGCAAGCAGGGCGCACTTGATCGCGAACGAGCGCACCGCGTCTTTCGCGTCCGCCCCCATGAACGCGACGAGGTCCTTCGGCGACTTGATCCGGGCCGGATCCCCCGGCAGCAGGGTCTCCGTCGCTCCCAGCACCGTCACGCGAACCCGCAGCGGCGCGCTATGCGTCGGCGCTTCCGCGTGCCCCAGTTGGATCCGGGGCACCGCGCGCACGGCGAGTTCCGTCGTGCCGCCCGAGGCGGGCGCGGCGCGCAGCTCGATCCGGAACGGCTCGACGTCGTAGGTTCCGACGCCGGCCGCGGCGACCGCCGACAGCGCACCGGCAGCGCCGGCGACGAAGGTGATCACGAACCAGATCTTGCCCGGCTTTCCTCGAAGCTTCGGTGCGACCGCTGCCTGCTCCATCGTCGTTGAGTCCCCCGTGTCAGTCTTCTTCGACAGCGTTCCCGAACAGCACGGCCAGATCCTGCGCGCCGTCGTCAGAGCCCACCGCGATGACGCGATCGCCCGCGTGCAGCGTGAAAGTACCGCGCGGCCGGTAGGTCCAGCGAGCCGCTCGGTTCACGCCCAGCACCTCGATCCCGATCTCGGTTCGCAGAGCGAGCTCGCGCAGGGTCTTGCCGTCGGCGTCGCACCCCTCTGACACCGTTTCGGCGACCACGAGCTCGTCGGCCTCACTCAACGCTTCCTCGATGACCGGGTGGGGCTCCTCATCACCCTCCACGATGCGCGTCATCTCTTGCGCGGCGTCGGCGATCCGTTCGCTCGCGAACGCGAGATGCAGCAGCCCCCGCAGCTCGTCGGGGTCCGCGCCCTCTTTCACCGAACGCAGGACCCACCGCTCGAGCTCGTGGTTCATCTCGTCGGTCGCGTCTTCGATCGCGCCGACCTC
>JBKJXT010000376.1:0-5197 GCA_046716205.1 Actinomycetota bacterium | reverse complement strand
TCGCTGGGCCGTTGTAACGGGCTACCCACAGCTCGGCGCCGCTCGCGGCGGCGTAGGCGACTGTGGCGTAGTCCCCCCAGCTGATTCCCGTGACAAAGACCTTGGCGCCATCGGGGCTCACCGCGAGCGCGGTCGCCGCGTCGCCCAAGTTCGCGGGGCCGTTGTAGCGGGCGACCCACAGCTCGGCGCCGCTCGCGGCGGCGTAGGCGACCGTGGCGTAGTCGCCTTGGCTGCCTCCCGTGACGAAGACCGTGGCACCGTCGAGACTCACCGCGGTCGAGGTCGCACCGTCGAATTCGGCGGAGCCGTTGTAGCGGGTGGCCCACAGCTCGGCGCCGGGATCCGCGGAGGGCGAAGCCTGGGCCACCCCGGCGAGGCTGCCCATAAGGGTGAGGAGTCCCAATAGCCCTCGCGTTCGTCCAGCCCAGATACGCATGCCAACCCCTTCGACGGATGCCCCTCTTTGTCCTGCCGTTTCAGCACCGCAACCTTCGGAGGGAGCCGAGCGGCTCTGGTGCCTCGGCGCGGTGTGGGGCGAAAGTCTCCTTCGGCGACCTGATCCGGCTGAAGATCCGGCTGAAGTTAGAAGTGGGAGGAAGAGGATTCGAACCTCTGAAGTCTGAGACACTTGATTTACAGTCAAGCCCGTTTGGCCGCTCCGGAATCCTCCCGTGCGAGCTGGTTGGCCAGCTAGCGGCACGCATAATACCCTTCCACGCCATGGCTAAGGACGCATCTTTCGACGTGGTCTCCGAGGTCGACCGTCAAGAGGTCGACAACGCGCTGAACCAGGCGCGCAAGGAGCTCCAGCAACGGTTCGACTTCAAAGGCACGGGGGCGGATATCGAGTGGAAGGGCGACCTCGAGATCGAGATCCGCTCCAACTCCGATCACCGCACCGAGGCCGCGCTGGACGTGTTCAAGGAGAAGCTCGTCAAGCGGCACGTCTCGATCAAGGCGATCGAGCCGGGCAAACTCAAGGAGACAGGCGGCGGCGGCTTCAAGTACGACGTGACCCTGAACCAGGGGATCAAGGACGAGAAGGCGCGCGAGATCACCAAGGCGATCAAGAGCGAGAACATGAAGGGCGTGCAGGTGGCGATCCAGGGCGAGCAGCTGCGGGTGAGCGCGAAGAGCCGCGACGCGCTGCAAGAGGTGATCGCGTTCCTCAAGGCGCAGGACTACGGGATCCCGCTTCAGTTCACGAACTACCGGTAGGGACTTCGAGGGACGCGCGACCTCGTGGCCCCTTTGCCCGTGGTCACCGGCTCGCCTCCCACGCGGCGCGCGTGATTTCGTACTCGACATCGCCGTGCTCATCGCCCTCGATCTTCTCAGGCCAGTCGGCGACGAACGCGCGGACGAAACGCATGCCGGCCTTTTCCATCACCCGCCGCGAGCCCGCGTTGATCGCCATCGTCGTCGCGAACACCCGGCGCGCGCCCAGGCCGGTGAAGGCGTGCGCGATCAACGCTTTGGACCCTTCCGTGGCGTAACCCCGGCCCCACGTTGCGCGATGAAGCCTGTAACCAAGCTCGGGCTCTTCAACGTTGCCACCCTCGCGCACCGGCCGGAGATGGAACCAGCCGACGAAGGCTCCCGTGTCCTGCTCGACCGCCGCGTAGAACCCGTAGCCGCGCTCGTCGTAGCGAATGAAATGCGGCAGCGTCGAGGTCACGACCTGCTCACGTGACTCCACCGAGCCGATGAAGCGCATCACGGCCGGATCTGCATGCAGCGCGAGCAGGTCCTCGGCGTCGGCTTCGGTGAGGCGCCGCAGCACGAGCCGATCGGTCTTCAGCACGACGTCCATCGCGACAGTGTGCCAGCGATCAGCATGCTCGCCACACGGCCACCGGGCAGCACCGGGTCGGTCAGACCAGGGCACCCCAGTTCTTCGGCGGGCCTGGGGAGCTTCGCGCAGCTTAGGCATCCGCCCGCAGTGTGCTCACCTTGACCCTCGGTCTGTATCGCCGTTGACGGTCGCGGGCGCAGGCCCGTCATAGGGTGTTGACGCGAAGCGGGTAAATGCGTCAAATAGGGTCCTGGTGTGCAACCGGGAGGGGGGCTTCCGTGGTCAAGCGTCTGGGATTCAGCGCGCGTTCGATCGTTCTGGTGGTCGTGTTGTTGGCGGCCGGCAGTTCGGCGTACGCGGATGCGCAGGGTAGGTCGTCGATGTGGAGGGGCCCATGGGACCCCACCGTCTCCAGCGCGGACACGGCTCGTTTCATCGGGTTGTGGACGCCGCGAATCCTCGAAGAAGCGTGGATGGAGAGCTACTTCCAGCGGCGCACGTTCCCAACTTCGGTGCTGCGCGAAGGGTTCCACGCGATGGACACACATACGAAGATGTACCTCGCCGACCGACTCTTCGAGCACATGCTGCGCCTTGATCCCAAGACGCGCGCCGACGCGGACGACATCCTCGCCGTGCAGAGCCCGTCCACCGACGAGGGCCAAGCGGTGCTGTACCGCGCGATCTTCGAGAAGGACTGGTCCAACGCGCTCGCCGACAAGCTCGACACGACCGTGGGCGAACCCGAGCCCGCCAAGGCGGTGCCACCGACGGAGCTCCAGCGTTCCCTCAAGCGGCTCGAGAAGGTGCGTGAGGTTCCCGCCCCTGAGGCAAAGGTGCCGGCATCGATGCGCTTCTCGCGCGCGAAGAAGACTTCGTTCACGAACTGGTTCGGCGGACTCGACACCAACGGGATCCAGCTCGAACCCCCGCTCCCCCGCATCCGGGCCATGGCCGATCCCGGTGGGCCGCTCAGCCCGCTGACCTACCGTGTCTGCTCCCAGACCGACGGCGCGCCGTTCTGTGCTGGCGACCTTCCGATCGGCGTCCCTCACCTCGTCGACACCAACGGCGACGGATCCAACGATGTCCTCGCGGTGCTCGGCGTCGATCCATTGACCCAGATCTCGTCCTTGAGCGGGCTGTCTCTGTCGTTCCGGGCTCTCAAGCTCGCAGGGGGGACGTCGCTGCCCGTGCACCTGTTCTTCAGCATCGACGTGCCGCAGGCCGGTAAGCGGGTCGCGGTCGGCTTCGACGGACGGCCCAGCAGCCTCGCCGACGACGCCACCGTCGCCGTGAACATCCTCGACCTTGCGCAAGCTATCGCAGGCAACGTTTCGCTTGGCCTGTCGGCTGCGAACTCCAACCCGGGCCCCGCATCCGCTCTGACGTTCAAGGTTCAGGACATCGCGGGCGCGGGCGCCGTCGGAACCTCGCCGGTTTCGGGCTCGCTCAGGTTCGACCCGACGCCCGCATCGTTCAGCGGCTTGGTCGGGCTCAACCGGATCGTGGGTGCCGACGAGTACACGGTGAAGATCAACTCCTCCGCGCGGCCCAAGCTCACCGTTGGACTGCTCTCCGAGCGCGAGCCCGCTTCGAGGCGCGACATGAAAGTCGTCGTGGACAAGCTCCCGACGAATCTCTCCGTCGTCATCAAGACCCCGAGCAACGGCAAGGTCGGGGTCAACTATTCGGCGGCGCAGACGATCGATCGTCTGACCTTCGACGACGTGCAGACTCCGAACACGGCACGCCCGGGCGACATCACGACGATCCACGGGCAGGTAGACGGCATCCCGGCGACGATGAACGTGTCGGTGGACGACGCGGCAGCCCTGAAGCTGCTGTACACCGCATCGTCGGGCATCCCAGCGGCGGCGTTCACCTACCGCCAGTTCGCCAACGGCGAGAACCCCGTAGACGCGTCGACCCAGCCGCTGAAGATGCTGGCGGCTGGCCTCGAAGGGCTGCCGTCATCGATCGACCTCACCGCCGACCTCTCGGGCGGGCTGATCACGTGGAACGCGGACTCGCCGGTCACGGCGCTCACCGCGGCGGCACACCTACCCAAGGACAACCGCTTCTGGGACGCAGGCTTGTCGATCACCGGCATCCCTGCGCAGTGGTCGGTCGCATTCCCCGACGACTCGATCACCTTCCGAGGGATCTCCGCGCCGCTGGGACGCGTCGCGGCTACCCTGACGAACCACGGCACGTTCACGTCCTACGGGGGTAACCACGCGAGCGTCGTCTCCAACCGCGGGACCGGCGACCTCGACGCGAGCTTCGCCATGTCCGAGATCAGCGTCGTGGACGTCCGCCCGACGACCAACGGGTTCACGGCAGATCTGCAGATGGGCGGCGGCAACCCCTTCCGCGCGCATGCCGATTACCTCACCGCTAAGAAGCTGGTCGCGGACATCACGCTGAACCCACTGCCGTCAAGCATCCAGCTCTCGCAGGTCGGCGACAACTTCTCGTACAACGGCAACACCAACTTCGACCTACGCGCCAACGTCCAGTTCGGAACGGTCTTGGCACTCGCGGCCACGCCGACACCGCCAACGCCACACGGCGTGGCGATCCGCGACGGGCGGTACTGCTTCTTCACCTTCTGCAGCACGGCCATCAAGGCGAACGTGTTCCTGCGCGGGTGCCCGACGGGACTGCAGATGCTCGCCGACAACTCGACCGGCCCGAAGCTCATCATCACTAACGTCAACCCGCCGGCGGGATACAACTACATCCAGCTCGACGCGATCCTGAACTACACGCTTCCGACGGCGTTAACGGCCAACGTCACGCAGTATGGGATCCCGTCGCCGGTGAGCTTCACGTTCGGACCGTTCTCGACGACGACGTTGGGCGACGGTTCCAAGCGAACGAGCCTGTCCTACAGTTCAACCAAGCCGCTCGGGGCCCTGTACGCGAGCGCAAACATGGGGCCGGATAACGCGTACCTGTACGTATCCAACATCCCGTCCTCTGTGTCGGTGGTCATCACTGCCGGCAACCCCAACACGACTGCCTCGATCAACACGGCGCAGTCGATCACTAGGATCGAGGCGTACTACCGACGTGTGGCCGACGTCAGCTACGGTGCCGGAGTCACGTTCACCGACATCCCGACGTCGATGAATCTCACCTTCGGTCGGATCTCGACGTCGAGCAGCGCCGGCGACGTCACGGCGCCAGGGCTCAACTACAGCGCGAACGCGAGCACGCTGGACATCGGTGCTTTCGTGAATGCATCGCTGTTCGGTGGGAACGTGCAGGCGAAGGTGACCCTGGGGGTCACTAACCTCGGCGCGGTGGTGAACGCCTTCTACTCGGGCGGCAATCTCCGGATTACTTTTTTTAATGATACGTCGAACATCGAGATCTACACGTTAGGAGTCGTCG
>JBKJXT010000375.1:0-2673 GCA_046716205.1 Actinomycetota bacterium | reverse complement strand
CTGGCGATCGAGCTTGCGGCCGCGCGCGTGCGGATCCTGACGCCCGAACAGATCGTGGTTCGGCTCGGCGAGCGCCTGACACTGCTGACGTCGGGCGCGCGCGACGTGCCGGCTCGTCAACAAACGCTCCGCGGCACGATCGGATGGAGCTATGACCTGCTGAGCGAAGACGACACTTCGTTGTTCCGTCGCTTGGGTGTGTTCGTAGGCGGAGCCTCGCTGGAGGCAGTTGAAGCCGTTTCGATCTCGGGCCTCGATGCCCTGGCAGGTATCGAGGCGCTGGTGGATCAAAGCCTGGTGCGGCACGATCATCATGAGGGTCGCTTCAGCTTGCTCGAGACGATCCGCGACTACGCGCTCGAGCGCCTGGAACAGGCGGGGGAGACCGCGGATGCGCGC
Organism: Actinomycetota bacterium; assembly: GCA_046716205.1. Classification (GTDB taxonomy): domain Bacteria; phylum Actinomycetota; class AC-67; order AC-67; family AC-67; genus JBKJXT01. Next base: position 2,274 of record JBKJXT010000375.1, on the reverse strand, counting down.
ACGCGCCACGCGTCGTTCATGGCGACGCTCGCCGAGAGTGCGGAGCCCGGACTCCGCGGACCCGAGCAGTCGACGTGGAGCAAGCGCCTGCAAGCCGAGGACGACAACATGCGAGCGGCGCTTACGTGGACGCTCGAGGGGGATGGCGACCGCGAGGTTGGGGTGCAACTCGCGGTCGCGCTGGGCTGGTTCTGGTACATGCAAGGGCGCGCGGTCGAGGGGTCGCGTTGGCTCGAACTGGCGCGACCCGCAGCGTCCGGCGCACCTGCGGCAGTACGTGCGAAGCTCGCCCAGCGAGCCGGGATCATGTTCGATCTGCGCGCGCTAAGTGATGCCGCGGTGCGCTACCTCGAAGAAGCCGTCGAGTTGTTCCGCGAGGCAGGCGACCGCCGCGGGGAAGCAGCCGCGCTCAACAGTTTGGGAGCCGCCTCGCGCGGCCGAGGCGATCCCGGCAGCGACAGGTTCTTCGAGCGCAGCTTAGAGATCCGGCGGGAGCTCGGCGATCGGGCGGGCACGGCCGCCGCACTGTTCAACCTTGCCGAGGTGGCGCTCGACCAACAGGATCCGTTGCGCGCGCGCGAGCTGTTCCAGCGGGCGTACGAGATAGACGTCGAGTCGGGTGACGATTGGGCGATCGCCGCCGGCACGAGCGCGTTCGGCGTCGTCGCGCTCGAGTTGGGCGACCTCGACGCCGCGGCTCGTCAACTGCGCGACGCGCTGACGGTGTTCGTCCGGGTCGGCGACGAGGATCGCGTCGCCGAGAGTCTCGCATCGCTGGCGGGCGAAGCGTCCGCGCGCGGCGATCTGGCTCGTGCCGCCCGACTGGGAGGTGCGTCCGAGGCGCTATGGGAGCGTCTCGGATTGCCACTCAAGGAGCCGGACCAAGCGCACTTCGACCGTCATCTCGAGCCGGCTCGAGCCGGCTTGCATGCCGAAGAGTTCGCGCGCGCATGGTCCGAGGGCCGCGCGATGACAACGAAGCAGGCAGTGATGTACGCGCTGGACGCGTGTGGCTGAACTGCCGGGTCCTTGATCTCTCTGAAGTACTCCTCGAAGCCAGACGGGGAGATGATTTCGAGGATCCGAGCGGGCTCACTGGTAGCCTCCGCATCGTGGAACCCCGGGACGTCCTGCGGTCGGAGGCGGATCTGCGCACGCTCTACGCAGAACCGAGCCCGCGCTCGCGCGACAAGCAGATCGCGCACATCGACGACCACTGTCGCGACTTCATCGCCCGCGCGCCGCTCATCGTCATGGCAACCAGCGGCCCCGACGGATCCCTCGACGTCTCCCCCAAGGGCGGACCGCCCGGCTTCGTGCGCGTGCTCGACCACAACACCATCGCGTTCGGAGACCTCGCGGGGAACAATCGGCTCGACTCGTTGACCAATCTCGTCGCGGCCTCCGGCATCGGTCTGCTCTTCATGATCCCCGGCCTGGACGAGACGCTGCGCGTCAACGGGCGCGCGCGCATCACCACCGACCCCAGCGTCCTCGACGCGTGCGAGCTCGACAACGTTCGTCCACGCACGGCGCTCGTGATCGACGTCGAAGAGGCGTTCATCCACTGCGCGAAGGCGTTCAAGCGCGCGCAGGCGTGGCAGCCCTCGGCATGGCCCGACCGCAGCGGCATGCCCTCGATCGGCTCGATGCTGCGCGACCACGCGAACATGACCGAGGTGTCGGGCGAAGACATCGACAAGGCGCTCGAAGCTTCCTACGGGCGGACGCTGTGGCAACCGGGCGGGCAACCTCCAGGTCAGTAGCAGAAGATGGTGCGATGACGGAGAGCCCAACGCCGAAGGACGGATCTTCGTCTCAGGTGATCGACGAGAGGATCAAGGAACTCGACGACTGGAGGGGAAAGACACTCGCCCGCGTCCGCGCTCTCATCAAGCAAGCCGACCCCGACGTGGTCGAGGAATGGAAATGGAAGAAGTCAACGTCGCCGGGCGTTCCGGTTTGGTCTCACGATGGAGGCATCTGCACGGGCGAGACCTACAAGAGCGTCGTCAAGCTGACGTTCTTCAAGGGCGCTTCACTCAAAGACCCGAAAGGGCTCTTCAACTCGAGCCTTGAGGGCAACGTCAGGCGCGCGATCGATCTGCACGAGGGCGATGACATCGATGAGGCGGCCTTCAAGGCGCTGATACGCGCCGCTGTCGTCCTGAATAGCTCATCCCGAAGCAGCCGTTAGTCGGTGGCGCGCCGCTGGCGAGCGGCCGGAGCTACTTGTCCGCGATTGGATGGTGAGATCCCACGTCGATTGACGGA
>JBKJXT010000374.1:0-3305 GCA_046716205.1 Actinomycetota bacterium | reverse complement strand
CCAACGGGCTCATCGCCGGCGTCGACACCCTTCCTCCCCTGCTGCTCCGAGCCGGCCGCACCATGGGCGCTCGCGGGGCCACGCTCTTCCGTCACGTGGTGCTCCCGGGTGCGCTCCCCTCGTTCGTCGGCGGGATCAAGCAAGGATGGGCCTTCGCGTGGCGGAGCCTGATGGCCGGCGAGCTGCTGGTGATCATCGGCAAGGTCGGGTCGCTGGGCTCGACGTTGGAATATGCGCGCCAGTTCTCCGACGCCGAAGGCCTGGTCGCGGCGATGGTGGTGATCCTGGTGATCGGGATCGTGGTGGACGGGGTGGTGTTCGGGCGGCTGGAGCGAACCATCCGGGCGCGCCGAGGCCTCTACGACGCCGCAGATTAACGTACGCTTACGCCCCGCATGGGCGGCCTCTCTACCATCGATCAGATCCCCGACGGCGCGGGCGCGATCGGGCTGTTCTCCTCTGACGAGTTCGCGCCCGGCGCGCGCGAGTTCGATCTTGCCTTACTCGAGGCCACCGGCCCCGAGGTCGTTGCCCTGTTCTGCGCCGACCACGGCAACCGCGCGCTCAACGCGAGGCTGGGCGCGCGCCACTTCAGCGGGCTCGGCGCGCGCCTCACCCCGCTGCCCGTCGATCACCATCCCGCGCGCGTCAAGGAGATCCCGCCCTTCGATCTCCTCTACATCCCCGGCGGCTCGCCGACCGAGATCCTCGGCTGCGTGCGCGGCTCGGCGTTGTGGGACGACATCCTCGAGCGGTGGCGCGCCGGCGCCGGCATCGCCGGTTCCAGCGCGGGCGCGATGTCGCTGTCGGAGCATTGCATGGTGCCGCGGCCGGGCGACGGCCGGCCGACCGAGTGGGGCAAGGGTCTCGGGCCTCTTCGTGAGATCGGCCTTGCCGTGCATGCCAGCAGCCGTCCCACGACCTGGCTGCAGCAGATGGCCGACGTCGCGCCGGTGCCGCTGCTCGCGATCGACGACTCGACCGGGGTTCTGCTGCGAAACGGGGCCACGCCGGTCGTGATCGGGATGGGCTCGGCGCGCATCGTCAAGAAGAGTGTGTGAAAAACACACGGATGTGAATACGTTCACAGACTTGCAACACGTTCCCACCGAAGTTTTCCTTTCAATGGAACAGCCCTCGGTGCTACCATCGCGTTCCCTGAGGGAGTGCGGAGTGCCGGAAGCTTCGCGCGTCGGGCCGATCACCACGGATGGGGAGCCGCCGCATGGAGACGGAACGACTTGATTGCACCTGGTGTGGGAGCGCACGCTCGATCGAGCACGGCATCTGCCAGGTCTGCTTGATGGAATTTCCGCTCGACACCAAGATCATCAAGCTGCCACTCGACCGTGTGAGCCATCGGTCGATAGGCGATGTTGTACGGCTGCACGAGCGTGAGGTCGCCGAGAAGGCGTGACGCTCGGCTTAACGATCTAAGTCGATAGCGACGGGAAGCGCTGAGCGCGCCCACTGCACGAGTCCTTCTTCGGCGTGCGCGTACTTCGCCGGGATGCGATCGCGCACGAACGTCGCCTCTTGTTCGTCGGTGACCACGCGCGCCGTCGCGCGCATCGCTTCGTCGCCGACCTTCACCACCACCGTGGGATCCGCGCGCAGGTTCTGTACGGTGTCGGACGCTTCGCCGTCGCCGCTGAGGATGTAGAGGGAGCGCCCACGCTCGCAGAACCAGATCTCGATCGTGTGCGGGCGTCCCGTACGCCGCCCCGCGGTCGTGAGGTGCAGGACGTCGTGCCCGTCGAAGGTCATGACGTTGGGACGAGCTCCAAGACGCAGACCTCTGGCCGGCACGCCAGGCGATACGGCGCATACATCGACGTGCCGAGCCCGGCGCACACGTGCAGCCACGCGCCGTCGAGCCGATGGAGGCCGCTGGCCATCTCGCGCGGCAGGCTGCAGTTGGTGACCAGCGCGCCGAAGCCGGGGATGCAGACCTGCCCACCGTGGGTGTGGCCGCAGACGATGAGGTCGTAGTCGAGCGCGGCGAGCTCGCGCGCGACGTCGGGGGAGTGCGCGACGGCGAGCCGGAAGCCGTCGTGGGTGCGCGGCGTCGCGACGTCCATATCGGCGCGGTGGATGTGCGCATCGTCGAGGCCGACGACGTCGATCCCGTCGACGTCGAAGCTGCGGTTGTTGCCGTACAGCCACCCGCCCGCCTCCAGGCGCGCGACGAGGTCCGGCCACGGGTTCGTCGTGCCGTGCGAATGCGCGCGGGGGCGCCTGCGCTTGAAGTAGCGCAGCGGGTTCTTCGGCACGGGCGCGTAGTAGTCGTTCGAGCCCAGGACGAAGATCGCCGCCTTGGTCGGCTCGATCGCGAGCATGGCGTCTGCGGTGGCCTCGACGCTTGTGTGGTCCCCGAGGAAGTCGCCGGTGCCGACGATGAGGTCGGGCTTGAGTCTGTTGAGGGAGCGCAACCACCGCTGCTTGCGGCGCTGCACGGCGCGCAGGTGCAGGTCGGAGATGTGCAGGGCGGTGAGCGGTTGCGCACCGGGGGGCAGGCAGGGCACGCGGTGGCGGCGGACGGTGAACCAGTTGCGCTCGATGAGGGTGGCGTAGACGAGCACCGCCACGCCGAGCGCGAACAACACCGCGAGTACCTTGAGCATGGCGACTATCCTATGCAGCTATGTTGCGAGACAAGATCGCCGAGGACATGCGCGCCGCGATGAAGGCGCGCTCGCAGACGACGCTGGAGACGCTGCGGATGGTCGTCACGTCGATGAAGAACCTCCAGGTCGAGCGTGGGCACGAGCTGGCCGACGACGAGGTGCTGGAGGTGATCGCGCGCGAAGCCAAGCGCCGGCGAGAGTCGATCGAAGCCTTCACCAGCGCCAACCGCCAGGAGCTGGCCGACCGCGAGGCCGCGCAGCTACAGGTGCTGGAGGCCTATCTGCCTGCGCGCCTTTCGTCTGATGAGCTCGCCACGCTGGTGGACGAAGCCGTCGCGGAGTCGGGCGCGACGTCGGCGAAGGAGATGGGCCTGGTGATGAAAGCCCTGATGCCGAAGGTGAAAGGGCGCGCCGACGGGGCAGCGGTCAGCGCCGCGGTGAAAGCGCGCCTGGGCGCCTAAGTGGGCGGGCGCGCCGGGGCGCGCCGTCGTCGGGCGCGCCGGGCGCCCAGGTCGCGCCGGGAACGCGACTCCGGAAAAGATTGTTGACTTGAGGTCCTATGCGGACCTCAAGTCAGCCGAAACTTTTCGGCTGGCCGGCGCACGCGGCGCACCCGGCGCACGCGGCGCACGCGGCGCTCGCGGCGCGCCACGTCGCCGCGGTCGCACGGACCAACGC
>JBKJXT010000373.1:0-7343 GCA_046716205.1 Actinomycetota bacterium | reverse complement strand
GCACAGGATCACCGACGAGGGGTGGGGTTCCCACCCCTCGTCGCACGTCCAGGGCGCCCAGTTGTTACCACCTACCTGACCGTTATTGCCGCGACAGCCGGATAGCGACGGATTGTCGCTAAGAGGTATCATGAGTGTTCGGAGGGGTTCGTCCCCGCCTGTCGAAGACGTCACCGGGATGGATATCCGAGTCGAGGCCAGAGATGTTGCGTAGGACGCTCCAGGTCGTGTGCGCCGCCGCCGTTGCGGTCGCCACTTGTGTCATCACCCCGCTTCCAGCCCAGGCCGCTCAGCTCGAGGTCGAGGTCGATCTCGTTGACGGGTTCAGCGAGAAGAACGCATCGATCTCGACCGGGACCATCGTCGTGTGGCGCAACGTCGAGAAGATCGCGCATGCGACGTTCGACCACACCGTCACCGCCGACGGGGGCACGTTCGACTCCGGTCATATCGTCCCCGGCGCGAGCTTCTCGAACACGTTCAACGACCCCGGCACGTTCACGTACAAGTGCTCGCTGCACCCGCGGTTGATGGCCGCGACCCTCACGGTTACCGGCCCCAAGATCGAGCCGCCGAAGCTCGAGAAGACCGTTCGCATCGTCGAACCGGGATCGAGCAGCACGTGGACCTATGACCCCAACGACGTCGTCGGCACCGTGGGGCTGAAGATCACCTGGCGCAACGACGGCGCGCAGCCGCACAACGTCACCTCCGAAGATGGCAGTCTCGCGTCTCCGACCCTCAACGCAGGACAGAGCTGGACCCACAAGTTCTCGGCTCCGGTTTCGCTGCGCTACGTCTGCAGCCTCCACACCTGGATGAAGGGGACCGTGCGCATCGCGGCTGAAGGTAGCTCGGCCCCGCCACCACCGCCGCCTCCACCGCCGGTGACCAACAAGGGCTCGTCTCAACACAACTTCGGCACGGGCACGCCTCCCTCGGATGACGCCGGCCCGACGACCTTCAAGGTCGGCATGATCGAGCCGAGCCCGTCTGAGATCAACACGTGGACGTTCTCGCCGAACACACTGAGCGCGCGTGTCGGCGACACCGTCGTGTGGGAGAACGTCGGCGCCGCGCCGCACACCGCGACCGCGAGCGACAAGTCGTTCGACACCGGGAACCTTGGACAGGGCGAGACCTACTCTCTCTCGCTGAAGGACCAGGGCAGCTTCGCCTACATCTGCACGTTGCACGCGTGGATGAAAGGCACGCTCGTCGTGGCCGCAGCAGGGACCACCCCTGTGACCGGTCCGCCGGCGCAAGACCCCGGCGTTCCACCGGGCACCGGCGTCGATCCCGGCCAGACCGCCGGCGAACCCGGCACGGACGGCTCCGATCAAGAACCTGTCGGCGCGCCGGTCGAGCCGGTGCGCCGTCAGCTCGCGCTCATCGTGCTGCTCGCGTCGGCGTTGATGACGGCGGTCCTCGCGTGGGTCGCGCGACGCCAGGCGGCGCCGAAGGACCCAGCGTCGCCCGAGGTCATCGACGTGACGTCCGCCGAAGAACCAGCTGCGGTTGAACCGGTCGAGGCCGAGACACGCGAGCCGTTGTACGTCTGAGGCTCACCAGCTGGGGTGAGCCCATCGGCACATCTCCGCTGCGAGACGAAGCCTGGACGCGATGACGCGGCGGGGGTGCCAATCGCTTTGGGCGACGCCTCAAGTTGAAGTGGCTGGTCAGCGCTTCCCGATCTTCCCGTTCCATCAACAAAGCCGATTGGTGGGGGCCCAGCGATGTTGGACGAAGGGGACTCGGGGCGGCAGTGGTCCCCATCTGTCGGGTGCTACGGCCCCAGGCCTTCCCGATTCTCGGCGTCAAAACGTGCCCTCCAGTGGGCAAACACCGCCGAGAACGAAGATGGCCTCAGCAGGCGCCGGCGCCTCCCACGATCTCCGCGCGGTCGCCGCACAGCCGGATCAAGACGCTCGCGCCGTTGTTGGTCTCGTCGAGCTCTTCCACGGTGCCCGCCTGATCGGCGATGTTCTCGAGGATGTAGTAGCCGTCACTGAGACCCGAGACTTCGATGAACTGATCGGGGAGGTACCAGTTGTAAACGTCCGCCCACCCGACGGAGATGCCGCTGATCGCCGACAGCGCGCCCGTCGCGGGATCGAACTCCGTCGGCGCGAGGCATCCCGGCGGGATGTAGGTCCGCGCCGCGTCCCCTCGTGCGCGGATGTTCATCTGCTCGACGTCGACCATGCAGAACCCGTTCTTCCGGCCGCTGCGCGCCGGTTCTGTCCCCAGCCGCTCGCCGTTCTCGTTCGAGCGCCACAGATGCGACTGCGCGAAGTTCTCGTAGTGGAAATGAGCGTGGGTCGCGTGGAACGTGTACGTGTCGGCGACCCGTTCGCGGTAGCTCCCGTCGCTGGAGTACAGACGCTGAACCAGATCGCGGGTTTCTTCTTGCGCGACGCCGTCGATCCGGTAGCGCAGCTCGAATGGGCCGTGGCCCACGTTCGCGATGATCTGGTCGAAACGTAGACACTTCATCGCGCCTTGCTCGACGGTCTCCTCGGGATAGCAGCCGGTGGGTATCGAGGGGACCGGAAGATGGAACACGTAGGCGCTGGTCTCGAACCGCAGGTTGCGAGCCGGCAGAGAGATCATGTCGGGCTTCAGCTCGCGCGTCGGCAGCGGGTCGACGGGGTGCTCCACCTCCGCCGAACCCTCGAACGCGACGTTCGCAGCGCTCGTCGGCACGACGACGACCCGGAAGACACCGTTGGCAGGCGCGCGCAGTAACGCAGACTCCGACGTTGAGACCGGGCCCTCCGACTTCGCAACGACGCTTCCGGTCGAGTCGTAGACGAACAGGTCCAGATCCTGCGATTCGTCGTCCCAGCGGATCGAGACCTGAACGCCCCCCGACGTCGCGAACGTATCTGCGGGGAGCGCCAGCGTCAGCGACTGCTCGCTGCATGCGAGCGCGATGCACGCCTCGGGGATCGCAACCGCGCCCGTCGTGCCATCGACGACGCCGGACCACAGAACCTGGTCGTCACCCGAGGACAGTGTGGCGTCTGCATCGGCGGTTGCCGCGACGGGGGCGCCCGCCAGCACCATCCCCAGCGCGAGCAAGATCGAGAGCCTTTTCATATCGTCCCCCCGGTTCGCATCCCTACCCGGGGAACCTTCGACGCCGCTGCGCGATATCCTTGCTGTGCGGCTCCATCACCACCGGCCGCGGTGCATGACCGCCTCGACCGAGCGGCGTCCGCGCTTCAGCGAAGGCGAGCGCTCGTCGGGGAGCGGGTAACCCACCGCGATCGCGCCGATGGGCGTGTACTCCGGGGGCACGCCGAAGGCCTCGCGGAAGGCATCGATAGCGGTGATCCCGTAGAACAGCGCGCCGAGCCCCAGGTCCACGATCGTCAGCAGCATGAGCATCGCTGCGAAGCCCGTATCGATGTGCCAGAAGGGCACGGGCCAGTGCGACTCGTCGCGGTCGGTCCATCCCTTGTCGGGTTCCGCGTAGCGGTCGAGGTAGATGTCCTTGTTCGACAACGGGACGATCACGGCCGACGCGTTGGGGATGCCTTGGGTCCACGACGCCTCGCGGGACTCCTTGGGCCATGTCACCTCGAAGTAGCGCTCGAGCTCGGCGGGCGTCTCGAAGACCATGAATGCCCACCCTTGGCTGAACCCGGCGGAGGGCGCGTGAAGGGCGTTCGCAAGGATGCTGTCGAGCGCGCCTTCCGGCAATGGACGGGACGCCTCGAAGTTGCGCCACATCCGGCGTTTCATGACGACGTCCTGGAATTCCATAGCTCCCCCGATGCGGTCGGACGGCGGAGGCTAGCGCAAGCGATACCGGATCAGATAGCCGGCGCGATGTCGCTCTCGGCTTCGTCTTCGACTACAGCCTCCGGTCCTTGGTCTCCCGCGCGCCCGACGGCAGCGACGTGTGCGGGAAGCCGGGATACCGCAGCCGTAGGGGCGAGCCGGCCCCGGTCGCGTCGAAGGTCCACGTCCCCCGATACGTCCTGCCGCAGCCGAGCGTCCCGCTGCGCGCCGCCACGCCCGACGCGTCGTCGAGCGTGTAGGTGCGCGTCGCGTCGTGTAGCTCGATGCGATCGGTGCAAGCTCCAAGGCAGACGCGTCGCGCCTGCCGGTTGAAGGTGACGGCATCGATCCACGGGATCTCACAGCTCTGCTTCTTCGACGCGAACCGCACCGCGAAGGGAACGGTCAGTTCCACCCGCGACTCCCGCATCACGAAGAGCTTGCGGCTCCGGTGCTCGACACGCGTGAGGGGCCCGAGCGACCATCGCGCGGTACAGCCGGCGTCGGGACCGACCTCGCGCGTCGCGTCGAAAGGACAGGGGCCGGAACGCGAGACCTCCCACGAGATGACAGAGCGCCGCGGCGCTTCGCTGGTGTGACCGAGGGGGCTGAACGCAGCCACCAGCACCGTCGTCGTTGCGAGGACCGCGGTTACGCGCCTACGTGTGACGCGAACGCGGCGCAGCAGTGCGAGCGCCGCGCGCGCGCGTCCCGGCCTGGGTTGCGGCGGCGTCACCGCAGCTGCCGGGCCGCCCGGCGCGACGACGGTGCGTGGCGCCGCGGGCTGGACGGTCTGTTGTCGCCCGAGCGCGGCCGGATCCGCGAACGGGTCCTCGGTGACCCGAGCGAGCTTGCACCACGGACAGCTGCGCAGATGCTTGGCGTACCAGTGATGCTCGTTCGCGCCGCAGGACCGCGCGCCCTTGGACGCCGCTTTCAGCACGGCGAACCACTCGTCGGCGCTCGGTCGCTTCGAGGGCTTGCGATGTCCATCAACGAAGCAACGCGAGAGCAACCGGCGGACGTCCGGCGGGAGGATGTCGTAGGGCGGCGCGAAGTCGGGCGGGTCCAGGCCGCGCCGCCGGCCGACATACGGGAAAGCACCCTTGCGGACCTTGGCTTCGGTGGAGGGCGCGTCGTCGACGAAGCGTCCACGCGACTGGAATGGATGGACCCCGAGCATCAACAGCTTGAAGATCAGCACGCCCAGCGCGAAGCGATCCGAATAGGTCCGGTCGTGATCGGCGCGGAAATCGGCACCGTGCAGTTCCGGCGGCAGATATTCGCCGGTACCGACGCGCGTCGGGAAGGCGCGCCCGGTGGCGGGGTCGAGGATCTGGAACGAGTCACAGTCGATCAAAGAGATGAGTGCGGCCGGCGATACCAGAACGTTGGTCTCGCGTAGGTCTCCGACGCGATGCCCCTGCGCATGGACCGCCGCCACGCTGCTGGCGAGGTTGCTGGCCGCGGTCAGCAGGTGCCGCCACGTGAACCCGCCGCCGAACGCGGCCACCCGGTCGGCGGTGTCGTAGTAGAGATGCGCCTCGCGGAACCGGCGCGTGTCGATCGAAGGCATCGTGAACCCCGCGAACCGTGTGCGCGCTGCGTCGTGGTACAGCAGTTCCGCGGGCCACGCGATCGATCGGTGACGCCGCGAGTCCCATGCGGGATCGTTCGGCGGCGTTGCCACCATCGCCGACACCTTGTCGTGCAGCTCCGGGTTGACCTTGGTCGCGTGATAGACCTTCGCGACCCACATGGGCCGGCCTTGCACCGGATAGACGGTGCCCTCCCCGCCGCTGCGGCCGTGCGCGCCGAGCACGATGCCGCGTCCCGTTCGGTCGAACAGCTCCATCGCTCAGCGCTCCGCGCGGACGGCGAGCAGCAGTGTCTTGTCGTGGTCGGAATGCTCGCTCATCTTGGGTCCGCCCAGCAGCGCCGACAGCTCGTCGGGCGACGCGTCCGGCTCTGCCGCGTACGCGAACAGCGGGTCGAAGAACGAAGCGCTGGGCGCGCCGCCCGCGTGGATGGCGGCCAGGCTGCACCCATCGGTGAACACAGCGACGGCTTCGACATCCTGGACCGGGTCCGAGACACGCACGAGCTCCTGCCAATGCTCCGATGTCAGCGGCTCGACCTCGTTGACGTACTCCGACGGTGCCGGCGCGCTCAAGACGACGAGGCCGTCGGGTGTGCGCACCACCGCCGAACCGTCGCCGATGTGCGCAGCGCGCGCCGTCCCGTCCTGCCACGCCACGACGATCAACGTGCATGCGAACGACCGCAGCGCGCTCTCCGGGCTCAGCCCCTCGAGCGCAGCGCGCGCTGCGGCCACGGCGTCGGCAAGCGATGCACCGGCAACCGCGGCCTCGACCGCGGCCTCGACCGCCTCTCGTGCGCCTTCATCCGACCGCGGCGCGCTGCCCAGTCCGTCCGCGACGGCCAGCACGACGTTGCCCGCTTCGATCGCGCGCCACGCGAACGCATCCTGGCACGGCGTGCCGGTCCGAGCGTGACTCTCACCGGCGACGCGCGCGCCGAGGACTGCCGTGCGTGAGCCGGCGATGGGGGAGAAGGTATCCACGTTCAGGTGGTCGTGATCTCGGCCCAGCCTTGCGGTCCGGCCGGGTTCTCCAACGCGACCTGCTCGCCGACCTTCGATGCCGAGACGCGCTGCTGGCTGCGCGATAGCCACGCGAACATGTCCTTGAACCGGCCGGGGCGCAGCTGCACGGGCGGACGTTCCGGTGGTGCGATCTTGGTGAGCAGCTCCATGTCCGCCGGCTCGACGCCGACGGCGAAGAACAAGAACTCCTTCGCATCCTCACCGCTGTGCACGGCGCGCACGACATCTTCCCAGATCGGGTCGCCGGGCTTCATGTCGGTCGGTTCACCATCGGTGATGAGGAAGATCCACGGACGGTAGTAATCGACGCCGCGGTCGCGGTACTCCTGCTTGCGGCGTCTGATCATCTCCACCGCCTCGAGGATCGCACCGCCCATCGGCGTGCCACCCGTCGCGCCCAGCAGCGCGGGATTGAAACGATCGACGGCGCTGAACTCCTGCTGCACGGTGACGTCGCCACCGAATGTCACGAGTGCGACTTCGACGCGTTTGCGCGCCAGGTCGTCGCCCAGCACGTCGTCTCGGAAGAAACGGAGCCCGTCATTCAGCTGACGGATCTTGTCCCCTTGCATCGACCCGGAGGTGTCGACGAGCAGGATCGTCGCGCAGTGCGGGTGTTGGGGGTTCGCGATCTCGATACGGTCCTCGAGCGACATCGGCCACGACCTTTCTGGCTCCCGTGGCCGCCGAGGGGAACCGACTCGGATGAACATCTGAAAGTGTAGCCCCGGCGCCCCGCAGAGCGGTGCAAGGGTGTCGGGTGCTACTTGCGCTTCTTGACGATGGCGAGCGCCTCGTCGAACGAGAGCTTGCCGGCGGCGAGCTTTTCGAGGGCGTCGCGGGTCGTTGTATCGGCCACTTCCGGCTCGGGTGTCCCGCCGAGCGCCGCGACCACGTCGTCGAGACGGCTCCGCGCGGTGTTGTAGGC
>JBKJXT010000372.1:0-3951 GCA_046716205.1 Actinomycetota bacterium | reverse complement strand
GGCCTCAACGCGATCGAGTTCATGTTGGCGGCCGCGGCGGACACCGAAGCCTCGCACGAAGGATTGGATCGGGGTCCACACCGTCGTCGAGAACAGCGTCGCGAACGGGTTTGTCCCGAACAGGATCTCGACCTCCAGCGCAGGTGTGCCACTCATGCGAACGCCGCCAGTCCCGTGTCGCGGTTGCGTCTGCCGAGGCGCACCAGCTCGTCGCGGATCGCGCGCGCGAGGTCGCGTTCGGCGGTGACCGACCCGGCGACGTGGACGTGCACGACGACGCCACCGAGGCCACCGCGGCGCGGCAGAGGAACGATCGCTTCACGCCCGCTGCGGTTGTCGCCGAGCAGCGCCAGCGTCGGTGCGGTGACGATCCCTCCTTGAGCCAAGCGCGGGATCTCGGGGATCGAGAATCCGAAGCCTTTGCCCCCGATGCCCGGTACCCAGCCCGGCACGGCGATCTGGACCTTGTTCAACCCGCGGATCAAGAAGTTCAGCGCATCGATCACCAGGTTGATCGGGGCCTTGAAGACTGCGCCGATGAACTCGGCCGCCTTGGAGAACCCGCCCTTGAGCTTCTCGATGATCCCGAGCGCCTTGTCTTTGACCCAGGTGAACACCGCGACGATCCCTGTGCGGACCGCGCGGAACCCGGCGAGCCACGCGCGCGCCGGCGCGGTCACGATCGCGAGGAAGCGCGCGCCCCAGGTGACGGCAAAGTTTCGGATGCCTGTGAACACGTTCACGAAGAACGAAGCGACCGCCTTGAGCGCGCCCACGATCTGGCGTCGGAACTTGAAGATCACGAACCCGAGCCCCACGACCGCTGCGACGACCAACGCGACGGGTCCTGCCGCGGCAGCCCATGCCGCGCCAGCGGCTTGACCGAACAACGCTGTGGTGATGGTGCTCGCGAGCATGACGGCCTTGTAGGTGAGCATCCCGGCGACGAGAACCCCAACGACGGGTCCGACGATGTTCAGGTGCTCGGTGAGGAACGCGAAGGCGCCCACCACCTTGGATCCGACGACCTCTTGGAGATCGTTGAACCGGTTCTTCATGATCTCCATGCGCACTGCGGTGGTCTTGGCTTCTTCCTGCGCGAAGCCTCCGACCTTGTCGCGAAGCAGCCCGGTGATGTTGGTGTAGTCGCGCGCCTCGTCCCCGGTGGACTTGTACTTGATGCCGACCAACTTCAGCGCCCGTGTGTTGCCGAGCATCGCGGTGCCGAGCGTCTTGGCAGCATCGGGAACGCTCTTGCCCGTGCGGCGCGCGTAGTCAACGACGAGCGGGATCGTTTCGCGGATCTGCTTGCCGGTGAGCTTGAAGTCCGCAAGGGATGCGATCGCGGATTGGACCGACTCGTCGTCTGCAGCCGTCTTGGACTGGATCTCTTTGGAGAGCTTCTCGAAACTCTCGGCCGTCTCACCGGCGAGCAGCTTGTTGTGCTTGAGGCTGTTGCCCATGGCTACGCCAGCGAGCTCGGCTTCGTGGAACGCTCCGACCGAGTCCTTGCCGAACTTCAGGATCCCCGCGACCCCGAGAGCTGGACCGAGACCCTGCAAAGGGCCGAGCAGTTTGGACTTGATGATCCCGCCAGCAGCCCCGAGTCGGCGCAGCGCGCCGCCTGCGGTCGCGCCTTGCTTCACCGCGCTGGCGCCCATGCGCTCGAGCTCGCGCTGGGCGTGTTGGAGCGCCTTCACCAGGTCGGCCTCGTCGCCGACGATCGGGATGAAGATGCCGCCGCGCGCGCCGGGCATCAGGGGGCTCCGAAGAGTCGATCGAGTCCGTGTTGCAGCGCGCGCTGTACGTCAGCACGCACGCGTTCGCGGTTTGCGTCGACGGCCGGGTAGAGCCACGGCGTCGGCGACAGCGCTCGTGTGTAGGGGGTGCCCGAGCGGGAGCGCTGCGTCGAGCGCCGTCCGAAGTGCACGATCATCGCGTAGGACACCGGGGTGCCGACCATCACGCCGCGCCGGATCACCTTGGCGCGGATCGTGTCTTCGAGGTGACGGCGCTCGCCGGTGGAGCGCTTGGCGCCCGAACGCGGTACGCGCGCCTTCGCTCCTGCGACGATCGGAGCGACGGCATCACGCAGTTCGGCCTCGATAATCTTGCGCACGTCGGCTGGCGCAGCCTTGAAGGCAGCGATGGTTTCGCGCAAACCCTGGACGTTCGCGATCGCTGTGCGGGTGGCCATCAGCTCATCGCCTCCGCGCGCGTGCGACGCGTTCGGCGCGACGGTGTTCCCGATCGCGATCCTTCAGGTAGGTGAGCATCGCGTCGAGCACGGGCGCCGGCGTGGCCATGATCTCGCGGGGCGCGATGCCGAGCTCGACGGAAAGCTGCGCCACGAGATAGGAGGCCGAGCGCCGGCCTAAGAAGGGTCCGGTGCATCGCCTTCCTCCGCAGCGCCGGCGACGTTGGGGCGGACTTCGAAGTCTTCGACGGAGGAAAGGAAGACGTCGAAGTCGTCGGGGATTTTCTCACCGCGCCGGCGAAGAGCGGTGAAGGCGAGGAAGCTCACCCACTCCACCTTCTGCTGCGCAGGATCATCCAGCGCCGGTGCGCCGACGCCGTAGCGCCGTTCGAACTCCACCAGGTCCGCCAGACGCAGATCGTCGACGGTGAAGTGTTGGTTTCCCGGGAGCGTGATCTCGATCGCGACGGCCTTGAGCATTGTGTGTTCCTTTCAGTAGGTGGCTTGGGCGTTGCGAAGCGTGGCGGTGATCGGCTCACCGGCTGCGGGCAAGACCATCTCGCCTTCGAGCTCGAGCTCGGTCGCGCCGCCGCCGGGATCGGCGTCGGGGAAGTCACAGGTGAAGCTCGTGCGCCCCACTGCGATCTGCAGATCGGTGTTCGCGTCGAGGATGAACTTGTGATCGAAGGCGCCGTAGACCTCGGCTTCGGAGATGGCGGTCCCGGCGGGCGTCCCCGCCAGGACCTTGCGCCACTCGTTCAGATCATCGGGAACCACGGTGAGCTTGTGGGTGACCAGCAGCATCGAGGGGACGTGATCGCCCGGCAGGATCGAGGCGGACAGCCGCGGCGAGTCCAGGTCGCGCGTGATCGATATCTCGCCTGCCTTGACGAACCCGACAGCGGGCGGCGCGAGGCCGCCCGAGTCGACCTTGAACGTGCCACCGCGCGCGCGGAACTTCCCTGCGGAGTCGACCTCGTTGACGGTCCCGGTCCATGCCGTGCCGATCAGCACGGTGATGCCGGCCATCTTCAGCGCGACTTCTAGCGGGCCCGCTTCATCCCAGGACAGCGTCAGTTCGTCGAACTTCGCATCGGCGACGCGGATGTAGTCGGCGCCGTGGCGTCCGAAGACCGACCAGTACGGCGTGTCGTAGGTTCCGGTGATGACGTGGGTGTAGACGCCGGAGACGGGTCCCGACGTCGCGATGCCTCCGAGCGCGCCGTAGAGGAACGCGCCAATCGTCTTGGGATAGGCGCGCGTGGAGAGGTCGACGCCGGGTTCGATCCCGAGGCGGTTCGCGCCAGGCGCGACGGGCTGGGTCGCTGTGATCTCTTCGAGCTCTTGGGTGACCGGGGTCTCGACGACACGCCCATCGGTGAGGCCGTAGCTGAAGATCGGGTTCGCAAGGGGTGTGCCCTTACCGGCGACCTGGCGGCCGAGGCCCGCGAGCGCGAGGCGTTTGTTGATCATCGGCGCGCCTTCGCCTTGGGTTCATCGGCCAGGCGCTCCGCGAAGCCTGCAGCGACGGCCTGCTCCAAGCAGGCGACGGCGCCGTCGCCCTGAGGCGTGAGCGTGTCGCCGGGTTGGTAGGTGTGCTCGTGGGTCAACGTCGCGCTGTCGTGCCGCGCGATGCAGACGGGCGCCTCTGAGATGATCCGGTAGCGAGCCATGCGACGACCGTAGCGAGCGCGTCACGCAGACCAGGGCTCTCGACAACCTGGCAAAGTATGGCCGTGAATCGCGTCGTTGTT
>JBKJXT010000371.1:0-3536 GCA_046716205.1 Actinomycetota bacterium | reverse complement strand
GATCTGCTCCACCGACAAGGCCCGCAGGCGAGCAGCGGCGAGCTCGATCGCAAGCGGTATCCCGTCGAGCTCGCGACAGATCGTCACGACCGCGGCCGTGTTCTCCTGCGTCAGAGCGAAGCCCGGTCTGACCTGCGAGGCGCGCTCCGTGAACAGCCGGACGGCGTCGGCGGGTTCTTCCTCCCGGTCGTTCGCCGGCAGCGATAGAGACGGGACCCGCCATTCCGTCTCGCCCTCGGCGCGCAGCGGCTCGCGGCTTGTTGCTACCACCCGCAGGTGCGGGCAACCACGCACCAGCGCCTCGGCGACGAGCGCGGCCTCCTCGATCACTTGCTCGCAGTTGTCGAGGATCACCAGCGCCTCGCGCGGCGCAAGATAAGAGACCACGGCTTCGAGTTCGGTCTGGCCGGGCATCGGGCGCACGTCGAAGACCTGCGCGAGCACCGGCGCGACCAGTTCAGGATCGCCGATCGGCGCCAGCTCGACCCACCAGGCACCGTCCGAATAGTCCTCAAGCGCCTGGGTAGCTGCGTGCAGGGCGAGGCGGCTCTTGCCGCACCCACCCGATCCGGTCAGCGTGAGGAGTCTCGCCCGGGATAGAAGGCCTCGGACCTCGGCCAGCTCGCGCGCGCGACCGACGAAGCTGGTTAAGGGCTGCGGAAGGTTGTTCGGCGGCGTGGACACGGATCGGACCGCGGAGTCGTCGGGCGCAACGGGCGTCACATCTCCCACGCCTGTCCCCTCCATCGCCTGGGTGGCTCTCGCTCCGCCGGATTCTCGCATCTGATTGCGCCGTGCGCCCCAGATCACTGAGTGCACCGCCACCTGAGGAGCCTGAGCGCTAGGCTCGGAACCTCCCTTTCGGAGAGCGAGACTCGGCTACTGGCGACAGCGTGCGCTCATATCCCGATGGGGATGCCCGCAGGAAGAACCGACTCGACGCTAGAGACCCTCAACCTTCGGAAGGTCCGCCACGGGCAGCTCAGACACCGGGGCTTCGTTCTTGCCTCCGATCGGCGGAGCGACCGTGACTTGCTCCGTGGGCCGCGCGGCAGGCGCATCGCCGCGCGGCTTCACGGCGAGACCGGGACGCCGAACCGTCGGCGCATCCGCGACGGGCGCAGGTGCTGACTTCGCGCCGCTGTGCGCCTGCGAGACGATGACTTCCGCGCCCGCCGGGAGTCCGAACGGGTTGCCCTCGCCGAGGACGAACACGTGGATGGCGTTCACCGTCAGCTCCGTCTTCCCCGGCGCAGACGGCGTCGTGATCTGTTCGTTCAGGATCACGATCGTGTCTTCCCCGAGTTCGATCCGGGTGTTGGGCTCCGGCTGGCATGTGGCCTCAAGCTCGAGCAGACCACAGACGTCGGTCCCCGCGATGGTCAGGGCGGCGATCGTGGTTGAACCTTCGCTCACCGCGGCATCGCCAACCGCCGATGAAGTCGTCTCGGCGCGCACGAGGTCCGCCTCGATGAGATAGTCCTCAACGTCCGGATCGCTGTCGGTGTCGAGCGACCGGAGTTTCTCGGTCTGTGCCTCCGTGGAAGAGTTCGCGGAGTTCGCTGCTCGATCAACGGTGCCGGTCGTGCGAGCGAACGCCGCGTCCGATTCTGCCACGGTGTAGCCGCTGATCTCGAGTGGCCCGTTGTGCGTCACGTGCGCCTCATCCTCGCCGCCGGTCGACTGGAGACGAACGCTCGCGATCCGCACACCGGCAAGTTCGTTCGCCGGATCGAGAGCCTCTTCATCCACGTTCACGCCAAGGGCGAAGCCGCCCCCAGAAACATGCGGGACTGCATCGCCACAGCCGAGACCGGTCACGAACGACGCATCCGATGCTGCGCTCGCCACGGTGATGTCGGTGATCGTGTCGCCAGCCGCGTCCTTCACGGTCACGTGGATCGCGTTCACCGTCAGTCCGCTCGAGAACGTTCCGTCCTCAGGCTGATCGATGCCCGCCTTCGCGTCACGCTCGATCATCTCGAGCAAGCGCACCGTCGTGGTCGTCTTGAGGACCGGATCGACGAACGTGAGCGTCCTCGGTGCGGTGAGGTTGCCGAATTTCTCTCCTGCGACCACGACGTTCTCGAGGGTCGATCCGGCCGCGCTTGAGCCCGCGGACGAGATGTCCGCCTGGCTCGAGGAAACGGCTTGGACCGCTGTCGCCGTCACGAGCCAGTTCCCTGCGCCCTGATCGAGCACCTTCACATCGGCGGTCGTCGCGATCGCCGAAGAGGTCGACTCGGTGTTGGTCGTAGCTCCCGACTCTTGGACCTTGACGCCATCGGCCCGTGCCGCAGGATCTGCGGGGATGTTGAGGGTCTGGTCCGGGTTCGTCACGTCGCTGTCCGGCGCGTGATCGATGAGCGTTGTACCGAGCAGCTCAGCGTTCAAACCGAAGGCGCGCTCGCCGTGCGTCGAGTCTGCGGTCGACACCGTCACGGTGTTCGTGACGCTCGCAGGCGCCACCCCGTCCGCAGAGATCGTGGCCGTGTTCACTATCTCGGTTCCCGAGAGCGTTGACGAGTCGATCGTGCCGCTGATCGTCACGACACCGGTGCTCCCATCCGCGACGACCGGGAAGACCCAGGTAACGTCGCCCGTTCCGCCGACGACCGGCGCCGTAGCCGGCGCGGGGTTCGCGCTCAGGAACTTGAACTGCGCCGGGAGCGCGTCCGCGATCGTGAGGTTGCTGGCGTCTGCGCCGAAGGCACCGTAGGGGATCGTGTAGGTGATGGCTCCACCCGGAGCGACCTTCGTGGTCGGGCAGGCGTTCTTCTCGAGCACGGTCACCGTTGCGTCATCGTCGTCGGTTGTCGCGTTGTCCTCGTCGTCGCGCGCCTCGGCCGTCACGACGTCGGTGTAGATCGCGGCGTCAGGCCCGACGGTTGCGGTGAACGAACACGTGGCGCTGCCGTCAACAGCGATCGATGCTCCCGCGAGATCCACGCACGAGTTGTCGCTGACGTTGGGGTTCGTGGCGTCAAGCAGGTCTCCGTAGACATCGTCGCTGAGACTGGTCACCTTGACGGGCTCGACCGAGTCGTTGCTGATCGTCACGGTGAAAGTCGCTGGACCGCCTGGGGCATCCATCGACGTCGGGTCCGCCGTCTTGTCGAGCGAGATGCTCGGCAACGTGTCCGTCACTTCCACCGTGGCGTCATCGTCAGCCGAAACTTCGTTGTCCTCGTCGTCGGTGGCCTTTCCCGTCACGACGTCGGTGTATGAGCCGGCGTCAGGTCCGACGGCACCCTTGAACGAGCAGGGTGCCGATGCGTCCGGCGCGATCGTGGCGCCCCTGAGTTCGACACAGGAGTTGTCGGACACGTTGGGGTTGTTGGCGTCCAGCAGATCGCCGTAGATGTCATCGCTCAGGCTCGTCACCGTAAGCGGGTCCTGAGCGTTCGAGTCGTTCGTGATGTTCACGCTGAACGTCGCGAGGCCGCCAGGCTCCGCCATGGTCGTCGGTTCAGCCGTCTTCACCAACGAGACAGCCGGTGGGGTGTCGGTGACGGTGACTGTCGCGTCATCGCTGT
>JBKJXT010000370.1:0-11590 GCA_046716205.1 Actinomycetota bacterium | reverse complement strand
AAGCCGAAGACCCCTCGGCGCACGTCCTAAGGGGCCTCTGACCTGTGGATCTATCCCACGGCACCACTCTGCGTGCCGGGTAGTCCGTCCAGGCTACCTCGGAACCATCACCCAGAGTCATCTAGAGGCGTCCCCAGGGCCCGATGAATATGCCAACAGCGCGCCAGCGCAACCTCTCCCCCCACGATCGGCGGCCACCCCTGAGGGCCGCCTATCGGCTTTTCCGTGGCCTTTCGGCGTGGACGCCCGTGAAAAAAACCGCTTCTGGACTTGACCAACCGGGTTATCCTCCTAGAATCACACCGACGTAATTACACACATCGCATTTGGACGTCGCGTGTGAGGAGAACTTAGGTGCAACGGTTCGCCGACGAAGACCGGTTGCCGTGGCAGGAGCAGGCGCTGTGCGCATACGTCGACCCCGACGTGTTCTTCCCTGAGAAGGGCGGCTCTTCCCGCGAAGCAAAGCGCATCTGCGCCCAGTGCACCGTCCAGGCCGAGTGCCTCGACTACGCGGTTGCCAACGATGAGCGATTCGGCATCTGGGGCGGGCTCTCCGAACGGGAGCGCCGCCGCCTGAAGAGACTGTCCGCGTGAACTGCTGGATGACGCGTGAACCGAGGACGTTGACCTAGCTCAACCCTTCGATCTCGGAGAGGAGGTGACAAACCTCATGCCACCGAGGAAACGCTCGACAGCACGCAAGATGGGAACGTCGAAGCGGATGCCGCGTAAGCGCACCATGGCCGCTGCGAAGCCTGCAGGCACCAAGACCGCCAAGCGCAAGCCGGCAGCCCGTAAGACGACCGCCCGGAAGGCGACGGCCCGCAAGCCGGCAGCGCGTAAGCCGGCGGCCCGCAAGCCCGCAGCCCGAAAGAAGACGACTGCGCGTAAGCCGGCCGCACGCAAGACGGCAGCGCGTAAGCCCGCAGCCCGCAAGCCCGCAGCCCGAAAGGCGACTGCGCGTAAGCCGGCCGCACGTAAGACCGCTGCGAGGAAGGCTGCTCCGAAGCGCATGGCGGCTGCACGCAAGACCACAGCCCGCAAACCCGCCGCGCGCCGCACGACAGCTCGCAAGTCGACCACCCGTCGCACCGCAGCGAAGAAGAGATAGCGAAACGTCGTTGCTGGGTGAGGCCCCGCCGTCATGGCGGGGCCTCGTCTCATGCGGGGTGCCAATCCGCGGGCGCGCGCTCGTTGTCGATCCCGCCCGGTGGATGCGGCCGGTGGACAGGTTCCTTGCAATGACGCTCATGCTGCGCGCAATACCCACGGGTGCGCGAGCGGCCGTAGCGCAGCATCTCGTTGCTCGCCTGCTGTCGCTCCCATGCCATCTGCCGCGTGAGCTCTCGCGCCGCGACGATCGTCTCGTCGTCCGCGGCGACGGCATCACCGACGGTGTTCGCATCGGCGATGTCGCTCCATCGCAGCGGGTGCTTCCCCTGCATCCTGCGCTTGACGTTGACGCGCAAGTACCGCGACGCGAACAACGCCGCGACGATGAGCAACAACACGGATGCGCCGACGCTGGTGACCATCTTTCCCACGCAGTTCGAGCTTCCTTCGCAGAGCCGTGCCGCGAGGATCGCCATGATCATGAGACCTACTTGTACCCGTCCCACGCTGCTCCTGCAGGCCATAAGTGGCAGTGCCATGACCCCCTTGCTAGGCTCGGCCGGCTCATGCAGCCCCCCACGAACCCCTCTATCTTGGTGCTGCTCGTCGCGACAGATGGGGCAACGTGGCTCCCCGACGTGCTCCGTGGTTTGCGCGCGCAGCGATACCGGCCGCTCGAGGTCATCTGCGTCGACAACGCGTCGAGCGATGGCTCGACCAAGCTGCTCGAGAAGGCGTTCGGCGTCCGCCGGCTCGTCACGCTCGAGCGGCGGGTGGGCTATGGACGCGCGCTCGCTGCCGGTCTGAAGGTAGCGGCCGATCGCAACGTCTCCGCGGATGCGGTCCTGCTGCTGCACGACGACTGCGCGCTGATGCCCGACGCGATCGAGGCGATGGCTCGCGTGCTCGAAGCAGGATCGGCAGGCATCGTGGGCGCCAAGCTGCTTGAGTGGGATCCGCCCGAGATCCTGCAGGACATCGGTCAGACGACCGACCGCTACGGCCGCTCGGTTCGCCGCGTCGAGCGCAACGAGATCGATCAAGGCCAGCACGATGGATTGCACGACGTGCTGTATGCGTCGAGCGCCGGGTTGCTCATCGCGCGGCCCGTGATCGAAGCGGTCGGTCTGTTCGACACGCGCTACGTGGCGCTGCGTGATGACCTCGATCTGTGCTGGCGCGCACGGCTGGCCGGCTTCCGCACGCTCGTCACGACCGATGCACGAGCGCGTCATGCCGCGGCGGTCTCGCGCGATCTGCGCGAGTCGCCCGTGAAAGGCGCGACGCGATACTTCGGCGATCGGAACATGATCGCCACGCTGATCAAGAACTACGGACCTGCGCACCTCGCGCTGGCGTTGCCGGTGACGCTTGTCGTGTCGATACTCAACGCCGTGCTGTATCTGTTCCGTGGACGGCGCGACTCCGCGCTCCAGTCGCTGAAGGCCGTGCAATGGAACCTCGCGCATCTGCCGTCGACGATCCGCGCGAGAACCAGAGCGCAACGCGGCAGGCGGCTCCGCGACTCGCAGATCACCACATTGATGCATCACGGCGCGACGCGGCTCCGAGCACAACTCGAGGGCGCGATGGAGAAGGTCGTGGGCGATGTGGACGAGGGTGTCGAGGAGGATCCGCGGCTCGAGCCGCCGGGCATCTTCGAACGGTTACGCATGCACCCCGGTGGCACGCTGATCGGCATCGTCGCGATCCTGGTGCTGCTCAACGTCCGCGGGTTGTTCGGAGCGTCGATGCTCGCCGGCGCCGACCTCGCGCCGTTCCCGGATGGCCCCGGCGCGTTCTTCCGCGCGTTCGCCTCGGGCTGGCGCGGCGCCACCAACGGCGGCGCAGCGCCGGCAACGCCCGGACTGAGCCTGCTGGGCGGGGTCAGCGCGCTCGCGTTCGCCAGCACGTGGCTCGCGCAGCGGGTGATCTTGATCGGGCTGCCGGTGATCGCGGCACTCACGATGCTGAGGCTGACGCGCAATCTCGGGATGGAGCCGGGTGCGCGCCGGATCGCGGTGCTCGCCTACGCGGTGAGCCCGCTGCTGCTCGGGAGCTTCGCCGCTGGGCGGTTCGCCGATCTCGTCTTGATGGCGTTCGCGCCCCTGCTGATCACGCCGTTGCTGAGGGCGATCTGGACGGTGCCGGACACCGGCTGGCGCGCGACCGCATCGGGGGTCGCGTGGCTCGCGGTCGTGACCTCGTTGTCGCCCTGGGCCCTGCCGTTCACCGCCGTCGTAGGGGTTGTGCTCGCCGCCGCCGTCGCCGGCGGGCCGAAGTCGGTGGCGATGCCGGTGCTCCGCCGCACCGCCGCGAAGGTTGGCGGCGCGCTGCTGTTGCTGTTCCCGTGGAGCATCGAGCTGTTCAAGCCGGGTTCACCGCTCGGCGCCGGCGGCTCGGACGGCGTGCCACCGATGGTGGAGCTGCTAGGCCTGATGCCGGGCACCCTGAAGGTCTTGCCGTTCGCGATCGCCTTCGGCTTCACCGTCACCGCGATCGCGGGCGCGCTGGGCGCGCCGGAGCGCAGACGGCGTTCCGCACGCATCTTCGCCGCGCTCGGCATCGTAGGTCTGGCGGCGGCATGGGCGGTCGCGCGAGGCGTTCCGTGGATCGCGCCGCGGCCCTCGTTGCCGCTCGTGGCGACCGCGCTCGCCGTGGCGCTGCTCGCAGGGTTCGCGTTCGAAGCCGTCGGCCCGGCGCTATCGGCGCGCACGTTCGGCCGCGCGCATATCGTTGCCGGCGTCTGTGGCGCCTTGTTCGCGGTCCAGCTCGGGGGAGCAGCGGTATGGCTCGCGCGCGGCTCCCACGACGGGATCGTCGCCTCGGGCGCGCTGGCTCCGACGTTCCTCATCGACGACGCCGAGCGCGACGGCGCGATCCGTGTGCTATGGCTCGGCGGTGATGCGGCGACGCCCCACGTGTCGCTCACCCCCGGCGGAGGCGCCGATATGACGAACTACCTTGCGCGCTCCACGGGAGCCGGTGCCGATGCGCTGCGGCGATCGATAGCGCGCATCGCAGCCGGGTCAACCGAAACCGGCGGCCGCGCCCTCGCGACCTTCGGGGTCAGGTACGTGATCGTGCGGCCCGACGCTTCGCAGAGTCTGGTCGCGGCCGTCGCCCGGCAGATCGACCTGTCGTTCTCTCAACGGTTCCGTGGCTCGCGGATCTACCAGAACAGCGTTGGTCTCGGTGTTGCCGCATCGGTCGAATCGTCGGGCTGGCTCTCTGCAGCACCGGGCGATCTGGACGCCGTCGCGGCGGCCGGTGCAGTAGCCGGTTCGGGACCTCGCTTCGATCAGCTCGCGCCGGGAACGTTCCAGGGCGAAACCTCCGACACCGGAACAACCGTTCTTCTCGCTGAGGACTTCTCCGAGCACTGGCGCGCGACATCACGAGGAAAGAGCATCGAGCCGTTCCGTTCCTTCGGCTGGGCAACCGGCTTCCGGTTGCCGTCGGCGGGCCAGGTCCGTATCGAGTGGAGGGGACAGCAGTGGCATCGCGCGGCGTTGGTGCTCCAAGTGATGATCCTGGCCTCCTTCTGGATCGCCTGGTCGCAGCGCGCGGCGCGCGAACGGGGTGAGCGGTGAGAGGCGCGCCCCGGTCGACGCTGGTCGCCGTGCTGGTGGCGGCGGCGGTGGCGGCAGCGGTGGCGTTCGACGTCACGACGCCATCGGCGGCGCCGCGCCCGGCGACCACATCCTCGGTTTCCGAGTCCGGCGTGCTGGGATGTCCCGTGATCACCATCCCGCGCGCGCACACCTACATCCATCTTGCGAACGTGTCGCCTCAAGGTCACCCCGACGCGCGGATCAACGTCACGGTGTCCTCTGCCGGGCGACCGCGGAGCACCGCGCTCACGCTCCCGTCGGGTGGGCTCAGGACGATCGCGCTCACGAAGGTGAAGCGAGGGGCCGCTGCGACGATCGAATACTCCGGCGGGACGATCGTCGCTTCGCACTCGGTATGGACAGACGATCAGCAGTCGGCGGCCGCCGCGTGCACGCATCCGGCGGTCGGCGTCCTCGTCGTGCCGCTCATGCGTACGCTGAAAGCTGGGTCGACCCTTTCGATCTTCAACCCGGGCACCGCCGACGCGGACGTATCGGTGACGTTGCTCGCCGACGGGAAGCGTCTCACGCCAGAGCGACTCACCCGGCGGATCATCCGCGGCGGCGCGCGCCGCGACTTCTTGGTGGGAGACTTCGCATTCAACAGCAGGGACGTTACTGCGTTGGTCCACGTCGCCTCGGGCGCGATCGTGGCCGGCGGTTTCGTCAACGAGCCCGTCGGGGTCTCCGCGCTCGAGGGCCGTTCGCCGCACACCGGCGTCGTCGCGGTGGTGGGGCAGACCAACACCGCCTCGCTCGTGCTCGTCAATCCCGGCGAGGAGCCGGCCGAGGTGACCTCGCGCCTCCTGACGGTCACCGCACAGGGTGCCGCGCCGGGTGTGCCGCCCGCGATGGACGGGCTCAGCGCCGTGCGGCGCACGATCGCGTCGCGCGACGGGGGCGCCGCGGCAGGCTTCATGCTCACGACCGCATCCACGGACGGGCTCGCCGGTGGCGGATCGTGGCTCGCCCGCGGTCGTCTGAACACCGATCGGGCGGCCTCGACGGCCTCGCCCGTGGCGAGCCGGTTCGCGGCCGTCGCCGCTCCGATGATGCGGCGTGGCGCGTCGCGCCTGATCCTGTTGAATCCCCACGACACGCCCACCTCGGTGCAGCTGCGCATCCTCGGTTCCACCCCATCGACGCTCGAGGTGATGATCGAGGCCGGCCGGCTCATGGTGATCGCGCTGCCGGCCGGGCCTGTGGGCGTGGTGGCCGAGGCGAGCGCACCGATCTCGGGACTCCTGGAGGTCCTCGCGCGGCCCCAGCTCGCTTCGAAGCGGCGGGCCGCGTTCGGCCTCGTGGCGGTCGCCGTCTCTTCGCTTGATCCGCCGGCGCCCGTCGCGGTGGTGCTCGATCCGCGCACCGGCGTGCCCGCCGCGCGTGAGGGTTAGTACGCGTCGAGTTCGCGGAGCCGGTCGTCGCTGATACAGAAGTGATGCGCGATCTCGTGGATCACGGTCTGCTTCACCATCTGCTTGAGCTCGTCGTCTGAGCCGGCGCGCGACTGGATCGGCCGACGGTAGATCGTGATCACGTCGGGGAGCACCCAGGTGTAGCCGCCGCCGCGTTCGGTCTGGGGGATCCCTTGGTACAGCCCCAGCAACGACTGACGGGGTGAGCCTTCCTCGATCACGACCTCGACGTTCTCCAGCGCTCGTGCGAAGAGGTCGGGGAGATCGTCGAGCGCCTCGGCGACGAGCTCTTCGAAGCGGGCTCGCGGATCGATCGCTTCGCTCACACGCCCCCCTCCGGCGAGAAAAGTTGGCTCGCCCAAAAAAAAGACGGCTTCTGAGCTTGCAGCCTAGCTCTCAGCCGTGCTAGATTGACAGAGTACTCCCAAGAAGTGAAAGGGGCGACCCGGAAGCTACTTGGGAGTGCAACTTTTGTATCCGGACTTCTTCGCAGAGCGACTCCGGGGCACCAGAAACAGCAGGTCAGAGGCCATCGCACACGGTGGTCTCTTTCGTTTTCCCGACGATCGGAACGGGGGAACGCGCCCATGCGCTGGAAACGCGCATGTCGGTAGAAAGCCAAAACCCTCTTAGGTAACCAAAGTGCGGGGTAAGACTCCCGAACGCTTGAAAACGCAGATGCCCTCTCGTATCGTTCGCGCGTGCCCGCCAAGACTGGTCGAGACGTGCGTCGTTGCTCGAGGAATGCCTGCCGCTGGCCCGCGTCCGCATCCTTGACCTACGCCTACATCAAGAAGGTCGTGTGGATCGAGGATCTCATCACGGCCCCACACCCCGCCGCGTACGACCTGTGCGCTGCGCACGCCGAACGGCTAGCCGTGCCGATCGGCTGGGCGAAGGAAGACCTGCGGGTCGCGCCGCCGGCCGTCACGCCGATCCGGCCCGACATCCAGGTGTGGCCTGCCGCGGTGGACTCGCCGCCGACCACGCCCACCCCAGACGCCTCCGCGACCGGCGCCTGAGCGGGCAATGCCCATTGCCTCACCTGTCCGATGCGTGCGATTATCTCTTAGGTACACCGCTGCCTAAGATTCTCCATCCCTAGACCATGGCCGTAGACAGAGAGCTGATCAGAGCCGTTCGCCGCCTGGATGAGTACGACCTCAGGCGGCTGATGATCTTCATCCGCGGGCTGCTGCTGAACGCCGACGACGCCGCCCAGGAGCCTGCCGCCGCGGCCCGGCAGCCCCGCGTCACCTATCGACAGGAGTCGGTGAAGTGCGGCAAACGAGGGTGCGGCCGCTGTCCGCATGGCCCGTACTGGTACGCCTACTGGCGGGAGGAGGGCCGGTTGCGGTCGCGCTACATCGGCAAGACGCTGCCGGCAGGTACCGAACCGCCCTGATAAGCCGCATCCTCCCCAACGGATAGGGGAATATGCCCCTTCTGGGTGATGGAGCGCGGGGCGAACGAAGGGTATGTTTCACCCCAGCCCGGTTTCACGTCCTCGAGCCCGGGCAGGGGAGAAAGAGATGAGTTCTCTGGAGTGTCCGCGCTGCGGTTCGCAGAACGTGATCAACATCAATCTCACGATGGAGGACGGCGACCCCGTTTCCTTCTATTCGTGCCACGCCTGCGATAAGCGGTGGTGGAACAAGGACGGCGAGGCGATCGACCTCCCGAACGTGCTCGAGCTCGCCAAGCGCGCCCCCCGGCGCGCGCGCGCCAAGTCCTGACCCCCCAGCTCGCTCGCGCGCTGCAGCTCGCCTTCCGGGGCGAGACCCACCGCGCCCGCGAGCATGCGATCGCCGCGGGTGCGCCCGCGTGGGAACGCTGGATCACCGCCTACGCGGCGCTCTGCCGCGGGGACTTCGCAGCCGCCGCGAGGCTGTGTTCGGAGCTGATCACAGATACCGACCCCGACGTCGTCGTGGCGGCGCTGATCACTGCTGGCTCCGCCGCCCGCCAGACGGGTCACCATCGCGAGGCGATGACCCATGACGCTCGCGCGCTTGCGCTCGCGAGCACCGGTGCGCAGCGCGCGCACGCGCTGATCGGTCTGGCTGCCGATCACGTCGGGATGCTCGACGCGGACGAGTGTGCACGCTATCTCGAACGCGCCGCCGCCCAGGATGGTGACCGCCGCTCGCGTATCCGCCTGGGGTGGGTGCGCTGCGAGCACGCGCTGCTCACCGGAGATCCGAAGGCTGCGGTCGCCCACGCCCGGGTGGCCGCGCGCCACGCACGGCGATTCGGGTCGCGCCGCCACCGCGCCAAGTCGTTGCTGTTCTGGGGCGTGTCCCGGCACGAGGTCGGCCGTCGATCGGGGAGCCGGACCCTTCGGCGCGCCCAGCGCATGGCGCGCGGCCGGCGTGGGATGGAGCCGATCCTGGCCGTCGTGGGCGACGTGCTCTCGCGCATCGATGCAACCCCGGGTGGGTAAGATGCGCCGCCGATGAATCTCGACGCGATCTTTAAGGCGTACGACATCCGTGGCGTGTACCCCGGCGAGATCGACGAAGAGGTCGCGCACCGGGTCGGGCGCGCGTTCGTGGAGCTGCTCGGCGCGCGCACGGTGCTGGTCGCGCGTGACATGCGCGCATCGTCGGAGCCGCTGAGCGCGGCGTTCATCTCCGGCGCCGCGACCCAGGGCGCAGACGTGATCGACCTCGGCGTCGCATCGACCGACATGCTGTATTACGCGTCCGGGATGATGGATCTGCCCGGCGTCGTGTTCACCGCGTCGCACAACCCATCCCGATACAACGGGATCAAGCTCGTTCGCGCAGGCGCGTTCCCGGTGGGCAGCGAGAGCGGCATGGCCGAGATCAAGCACATGGTCGCCGGCGGTGAGTTCGCGCGTCCCCCGCGGCTGGGACAGATCTCGCGCAAGGA
Source organism: Actinomycetota bacterium (assembly GCA_046716205.1). Classification (GTDB taxonomy): domain Bacteria; phylum Actinomycetota; class AC-67; order AC-67; family AC-67; genus JBKJXT01. Next base: position 2,550 of record JBKJXT010000370.1, on the reverse strand, counting down.
CGTCCTGTCGGGCTTCGTCGACCACGTGCTTTCGCTGGTGGACGTGAGCGCGTTCGCGCCGCTCAAGATCGTGGTCGACGCGGCCAACGGCATGGGCGGGCTGACCGTGCCGGCGGTGTTCGGGCGTCTGCCGATCGAGGTGATCCCGCTGTACTTCGAGCTCGACGGTACGTTCCCCAACCATCCGGCCGACCCGATCCAACCCGAGAACCTCGTCGATCTGCAGCGCGCGGTGCTCGAGCACGGCGCGGTCTGCGGGCTGGCATTCGACGGCGACGCCGACCGCGTGTTCTTCGTGGACGAGAAGGGCGAGCCCGTGCTCGCCTCGTTGATCGGCGCGATGATCACCGAGGCGATCCTCAAGCGGAACCCGAACGAGCGTGTCGTGTACTCGCTCACGTGCTCGCGCACCGTCCCGGAGGTGATCCGGGAGAACGGCGGCGAGCCGATCCGCACGCGGGTCGGTCACTCCTTCATCAAGGCGGTGATGGCCGAGACGGGCGCGATCTCCGGCGTCGAGCATTCCGGCCACTTCTACTTCCGCGATCACTGGCGCGCGGACTGCGGCATGATCTGCGCGCTGTACGCGCTGGAGGTGATGTCGCGTTCCGGCGGCACGCTCTCCGAAGCGCTCGCGCCCTACCAGCGCTATTGGAACTCCGGCGAGGTCAACTCCGAAGTCGAGGACAAGGACGGCGCGATGAAGCGTGTCGCCGAGCACTATTCTCAGGGCCAGGTTGACTGGACCGACGGCCTGCTCGTCGAATCCGACGACTGGTGGTTCAGCCTGCGACCGTCCAACACCGAGCCGCTGCTGCGACTCAACGTCGAGCATCGTGACGCTGCCGAGGGAAAGCGCTTGCGCGACGAGCTGCTCGGCGACATCCGCGGCTAAGTCCGGGGCGAGGAGGGGATATGCCGAAGGGGAAGAACACAGAACACGCGAAGCTGCAGATGCTGCGGTCGGTTCCGCTGTTCGAGGGGCTCAAGCGCAAGGAGCTTGCGGAGCTGATGACGGCGAGCAAAGAGAAGTCCTATCCCGAGGGTCGCGTCATCGTGCAGGAGGGGACCGAAGGCGTCGGGTTCCACCTGCTGCTGGAGGGCGAAGCGACAGTCACGATGGGCGGCAAGCGCAAGGCGGTGCTCGGCGCGGGCGACTACTTCGGTGAGATATCGGTCATCGACGGCGGGCCCAGGACCGCGACGGTCACCGCGTCGACGCCGATCCGATTGCTGTCGATCACCTCGTGGGCGTTCATGCCGATGGCGACGAAGAACCCCCTGGTGGCGCGCAAGGTGATGCTGACGCTGTGCGAACGGTTGCGCGCAGCGCGCCACGACGCCCTGCGCGACTAGCGACTCGCCGCAGGCCGCATCCGGGTACACTTCGGTGCATGCCGCTCTACGAGTACGAATGTATGACCTGCCAGGCGCGCTTCGACCGCCTGACGTCGATGGCGTCGGCCGATACCGCGCAGTGTCCGCGGTGCGGAGGGTCCCAGGCCCGCCGGCTGCTCAGCGTGATCGCCGGGCTTGGCGGACGCGCCGAGGCACCGCAGCAGCAGTGCGGGCAGGGCGCCTGCGGGTCGTGCTGACAACAGGGGGGAAGATGGCCGTCAGTCAGCAGCTCATCGACATCTTGATCTGCCCTAACTGCCACGGGAGGATCTCCTACGACCCCGACGCGCAGACGATCGCCTGTCAAGGCGAGTGCAAGTACGTCTACCCGGTGCGCGACGATATCCCGATCATGCTGATCGACGAGGCGACCAAACCCGCGAAGTAAGGGCTAGCGACCGTAGACGTCGTCGAAGCGCTGGATGTCGTCTTCGTCGAAGTGTCCGAAGGCGACCTCCAGGACGCGGCCGCGCGGACCGGTCGACGACAGACGGTGTTTCTGTCCCCGCATGATCACAAGCTCGATGCCGATCCTCGGTTCGACGATCTCGTCCTCGACCTGCACCCGCAGGCCTTCGTCGAGCATGATCCACAGCTCGTCGCGATGAGCGTGTGATTGCAGGCTCAATGACTCACCGGCCTCGACGGTGAGTATCTTCACGGTGGTCTGTTGGTTCAGGGTGAACCGGCGGAAGTTCCCCCAGGGGCGGTCGTCCTGGAGGATCTGAGCGAGGATCTCATCTGGAGTCTGGTCCATCGGCGCGGGAGAGCATACGTGAGCATCGATCGAGCTTCACTGGTGGAACGCATCTGGCGGCGCGACCACACGGTCTGGAAGCCCGATCCCACCGAGATATCCAACCGCCTGGGGTGGCTCGACGTGATGTCGGGGATGCGCGCGCACCTCGCAGCCGTGCGTTCCTTCGCGCAGGAGGGCGCCTCGGACGGATACACGACCGTTGCGCTGCTGGGCATGGGTGGCTCGTCGCTCGCGCCGGAGGTGCTGCGCGAGACGTTCGGCGCGAGCCTTCTGGACCTCGTCGTCCTCGACACGACACACCCCGGCGCCGTGGCACGCATCTCCTCGGGACTCGACCTCGACCGAACGTTGTTCATCGTGGCCAGCAAGTCGGGCTCGACGATCGAGACGCG
>JBKJXT010000369.1:0-5749 GCA_046716205.1 Actinomycetota bacterium | reverse complement strand
CCCTACCCCTACGTCCTCTCCCACACCTTCACCGACGCCAACGATCGCTACCTGTCCATCGGGGACTTCTACCTACCTTCCAGCAGCCGTTTCGGCAGGAGGCGGCAATAACAGCACCACATGGTCGAATCTCAACAACGCCTTGAATCTTCACGCGCCTTCAGACTTCAATGAAGCCAACGGCATCTATGCCTCGACCTCACCACCGAGGGGCAAATTCGCTGCCGCGACATTCTCTGGATTCGGATCGATCCCCGAGGGCTGCGCGATCGACTCTCTCGCGCTGTTCGTTCGACATCGTGAGAGTCCGGCCTCCAACGTCCAGAACGTCAAGGTAACGCTCGGAGGGGCTGTCGCGACTACGTTAACGGCCGCCAAGAATCAAGCGTGTACTGGGCAGTTCTGCGTGGACGAGGGGCTCGATCCTGTCGATTTGATAGACCTGAAGGTGGCCGGCGTCACATCCCGAGCCCTGTTCGACGGGCTCACGATTACATACCGAGTCGATACAGGGAACGGAGACACCGCAGTCGTTGAGACCCTCGACGGCGTGGGGATCAAAGCAGTGCTGTCACAGGCGGTCGCGCCTACGCCGTCTCCCTCCCCGACTCTCACACCGCCACCTGGCAGCGGGCTGATCGACTACTACCGAGCGCAGAGCGGGTGCATCACCGCGCAGCCCTACGTTCCGAATACCGCGGGCACATGTCCTCTCCTAAAGACGGCGGGCAGTCAGACCAAGCTGGTCCTGCAAGGGACGGTGTATGCCCCGCTGGCGGTGCTGGATATCGCGCTCACGAACGCCTCGGCGCAGATCTTCCGTCGGGGACTCATCAGTCGCGTTCTCTACATGAAGGTGACGCCTGCCTCCACGTATACCGGGCCCTTGATCGAAGTGCCGGAGGATAGTACGAGCGTCCGAGACGACCGGCTGGTCACGCTGGAGGCCTTCATCGGGACCAAGCTCAAGATCCGCGCCGTGGTCAGGATCAAGGCGAGCGACAATTCTGCCGTAATCGAAAGATGGAGCGTCCGAAGATGACTAGTCGCTTGGCTTCCACAACCCGGAAAAGTTGGGACCAAAGTCCGTAGGAAAATGGCATGGTTACCCGAATCATGAGGGATGGCGCAAGCCACAAGCTTGTGAAGTCGTTGACGCCGATGGTGGCGTCGAGAGAGGAGAGAGCAACATGCAGAAACTGAGGAAGAAGATGCAGGGAGAGGGTGGGTTCACGCTCATCGAGCTCCTGATCGTGATCGTGATCCTCGGCATCCTGGCGGCGGTTGTGGTCTTCGCCGTCAGCGGTATCACCGACCGCGGCCAAGACAGCGCATGCGCAGCCGACAAGAACACACTTGAGGTGGCACAGGAGGCTTCCTTCGCACAGGACAACACCTACCGCGCCGAGGCCGCTCTCCAAACTGACGGCTTCATCCGCGAGCAGTCTACGTTGTACGACACTGACGCAACGGGGGCAGTGACAACTGCCGATGCTGCAGTCTGCCCGTAACAATCGGGCGAGGCAGTTGATGGAGCCCCTTCGGGGGCTCCATCTTCATTTCGTCGATCGTGCCAGCATTCTCGCCGGGCCTTCACCTCGTTCGGGTACAGGCTCCCAACGCCGCTTGCTCGTGCGTCACCACTCGCCGCTCTACCAGAGTCGACATGAATCCTCGAAGGTCTTCATTATGTCCTTCTGCGACGTCTCGAGCGATCTCCGCGGAGCGGACGTGTCGTGGCCCTTCCCGGGCCCGGCGCGTCCTACACCGCCGCTTGGTGTTCGCTTACTTGTTCCACCGGCATCGTCGTGCAGCGCAGGAACACGCAGAACACCGCACCGCCACCGGCGCGATCTTCCACCCAGGCGCGCCCCCCATGCAGGCGCGCGAACTGCGAGACCAGCGTCAGCCCGATCCCTGCCCCCGGGTTGGCATCGCGGCGATCCGCACGGTTGAACGGCTCGAAGATCGACCCGTGGAGCGCAGACTCGATGCCGGGGCCTTCATCCGCGACCGTGATCCTCACGCCGCCGTCGCGCGCCTCGAATGCCACGGCGATGCCGGCGGTCGACGGTGTGTACTTGGCCGCATTGACGAGCAGGTTCTCGACGATCCGTTCCACCTGCGCGGCATCGACGTCACCGATCACCGGCGACCCGGTCAGTGCGATGGCGCGCCCGGTCGCTGTACTGATCCGGTCCACGCATCCGCGCACCAGGCGCGACAGGTCAACCGGCGACCGCCGCGGCTCGAGCATGTTCCGGGACAGTCGATCCAGATCCAGCAGGTCCCGCAGCAACGCATCAAGCTGCTGCGCGTTCGAGCTGGCGCGCGAGATCAGGGTGCGGCGCTCGGCGTCCTGGAAGTGCTCCCACGACTCCTCGAGCATGAGGTTCACGCCCAGCACGATCGTTAGCGGCGTTCGAAGCTCATGGGACACCGCGGCCAGGAACGCGTTCTTCATCTCGTTCACGTCTTCGAGGCGTTTGCGAGCTTGCTCATTGAGCCGCCAGTTCGTCAGACCCGCCGCGCTCGCCCCTGCGATGAACAGCGCATGGATCGACGCCCATCTCCACGGATGCGCGATCGCGTCGGGGTGATTGAACACGTCCTGCGGCGCCACCATCCCCACGACGCCGTGGTGGACCAACACGTACACCAGAGCCGACAGGAACAGAGCCCAGTCTTCGTAGAGCGTCAACAGGCCGACGACGACGAAGAAGTGGAAGTGCATCTCGATGTAGCCGCCGCTGAGATGCACGAGGAGCGCGGAACACGTCAGCAGGCCGACGGCCACTGTTCCACCGCGCACCCGTCGCGAGAACCGCCCCACCATCGCCGGCGCGAGGAACGCCAGCGGGACCAGGCTCTCCAGCACCGAGTGCCCCAAAGGGAAGCCTCGCGCCAGCGCCAACGCCAGGAGAGCGGGCGTGTGGAGGCCGAGCAGGACCATGAACCCTCGATGCCGGTGTGACCGGGCCGACTCCGAAAGGCCCACGCCTGCAGGAAGCAGTCGAGCGAGGGATCCCATCGGCCCAAACGGTACGTCCGGTCGCGCGGCGTGTGAATTGCGCATTCGTACTATCTGCGACCACCCAGGAGGACTACTTCCGAGCTACCGCGCGCTTCACTTCGTTCGGGTACAGACTCCGGATCACGGCATCGTCGTGCGTGATCACTCCCCGTGCGACGAGCTCCGACAGGCCCGTTTCGAAGGTCTGCATCCCGTCCTTCTGCGACGTCGAGAGCGTATTGCGTAGCTGTCGCGTCTTGCCTTCTTTGATCAAGTTCCGCACCGGGTGTGTGGCGAGTAACACCTCGAACGCTGCGACCCGCCCGCCACCCAGCTTCGGCAGCAACTGCTGATACAGGATCGCCGTCAGCGAGTTCGCCAGCTGGATCCGGATCTGGGCCTGGCGCCCTTCCGGGAAGACGTCCACGATCCGGTCGATCGCCTGTGCGGTGTCGTTGGTGTGCAGGGTGCCGAAGACCAGGTGTCCTGTCTCTGCGATCGTCAGCGCGATCTGGATCGTCTCCAGGTCTCGCATCTCCCCGACCAGCACGACGTCGGGGTCCTCGCGCAGCGCGGAACGAAGCGCGCGCTCGAAGGAGTACGTGTCCTCTCCGACCTCGCGCTGGTTCACCGCCGCCATCTTGTGTTTGTGCACGTACTCGATCGGGTCCTCGATCGTCACGATGTGGCAGGGACGCGTCTCGTTGATCCTGTTGATCATGGCCGCGAGGGTCGTGGACTTCCCCGATCCGGTCGGGCCGGTCACCAGGATCAACCCCTGATGGAGCGTCACGAGCTTCTCGGAGATCGGTGGGAGCCCGAGGTCGCTGAGCAGCGGGATCTCGTAGGGGATCAGTCGCAGCGCGAGGCCCGAGGAGCCACGCTGCTTGAAGGCATTCCCCCGGAAGCGCGCCCGGCCCTCCCAGTTGAACGAGAAGTCGACCTCCTTGATCCGCTCGAAAGCCGTCGTGAGATTCTCGGTCAGCACCGCGTGCACGATCGTCTCGGTGTCCTCTGGCGTCAGCGGCGGCTCGTCGAGCTGGACCAGCCTCCCATCCACGCGGATCCACGGCGGCGCCCCGGCCGTCAGCAGGAGGTCGCTTCCTTTGCGGTCCCAGAGCTCCTGGAGGTAGCGGTTGATTGCGTCCGTCTTCGCCTTGGCCATCGCGGGCATGCTAGCAACGAAACTCTCAAAGTCCTCGCCCTGATCGTGAGGGATACGGCGTCTCGGATGGTACGATGCGTGCCTGTGATCCCTGGGTCGCCGCCTGATCTCATCGACGATTCACCGCGCGAGGAGTGCGGGCTCTTCGGCGTATGGGCCCCCGGTGAAGAAGTCTCCAAACTCATCTTCTTCGGCCTCTACGCGCTGCAGCATCGCGGCCAGGAAGCAGCCGGCATGGCGGTCTCCGACGGACATAAGCTCGTCGTCGACAAGGACCTCGGCTTGGTCGCGCAGGTCTTCAACGAGTTCAAGCTGGCGGCGTTGGACGGCCACATCGGCATCGGCCACACGCGCTACTCGACCACCGGCTCCACCACCTGGGAGAACGCCCAGCCCACCTACCGCACCCGCAACGGCGGCTCGATCGCCCTGGGGCACAACGGGAACCTGACCAACACCCTGGAGCTCGCCGCGCTGGTCCACGAGAAGACCGGCCACCTGCCGCGCGCGACCACCGACTCCGACGTCATCACGGCGCTGCTGGCTCAGCACACCGGGTCGCTGGAAGAGGCGATCGTCGAGGTGATGCCGAAGCTCCGCGGAGCCTTCTCGCTCGCCATCATGGACGAGACCACGGTCTACGGGGTGCGCGACCCCAACGGCGTGCGCCCGCTGTCAATCGGACGCCTCGCCAGTGGCGGCTGGGTCATCGCCAGCGAGACCTGCGCCCTGGACATCGTGGGCGCGCAGTTCGTGCGCGACGTCGAGCCCGGAGAGATCGTCGCGGTCGATGCCGACGGACTACGCTCGGTGGTCTACGCGAAGCCCGAACCGAAGCTGTGCATCTTCGAATACGTCTATCTCGCGCGCCCGGACTCGATCCTGCAGGAGCAGACCGTGCACGACGTGCGGCGCGAGATGGGTCGCCAGCTCGCCGACGAGTCGCCGGTCGAGGCCGACCTGGTGATCGGGGTCCCCGACACCGGGCCCGTCGCGGCTGCCGGTTTCGCCGAGCGCAGCGGCATCCCCTACGGCGAAGGGCTCATCAAGAACCGCTACGTCGGACGCACGTTCATCCAGCCGACGCAGACGATCCGCCAGCAAGGCATCAGGCTCAAGCTCAACCCGTTGCGCGCAGCGGTGAAGGGCAAGCGCCTCATCGTGGTCGACGATTCGATCGTGCGCGGAAACACGACGCGCCAGATCGTGGGGCTGCTGCGTGAGGCCGGCGCGACCGAGGTGCACCTGCGCATCACGTCGCCCCCGGTGAAGTGGTCGTGCTTCTACGGGATCGACACGGGCGACCGCACCGAGCTCCTCGCGTCGGCGCTCACCGTCGACGAGATCCGGGACTATCTGGGTGTCGACACCCTTGCCTACCTCAACCTCGACCGTCTCGTAGCGGCGACCGGTGCGCCGGGGGCAGGGTTCTGCGACGCCTGCTTCACCGGCCAGTACCCGGTGGCCGTTCCCGTGACCCTGCGCAAGCACGTGCTCGAAGAGCCGCGCCAGGTCGCTGCGTCCGGTCCCGTCCAGATCACGATCGACTGAGGAAGGGCCAAGGGTTGGGC
>JBKJXT010000368.1:0-2818 GCA_046716205.1 Actinomycetota bacterium | reverse complement strand
CCCGAGGGCTGCGCGTGCGGCACCGCCACCTCGCAAGCCACGGCCGGCTGCTGCTGACACTCCGCATCGGATCAGGGTCGTGTCGCAGAACCGCCAGACGCCGGCCGGTGCACCGGTCATGCTGGGGGCATGCACCACGACGGCGAGCAGTGCCTGCGAGCGCTGCAGGCCAAGGACGCCCGCTTCGACGGGTGGTTCTTCACCGCCGTCGTCACCACGGGCATCTATTGCCGCCCGAGCTGCCCGGCGGTCGCGCCGAAACGACGCAACGTGCGCTTCTATCCGACCGCTGCGGCGGCGCAGCAGGCAGGGTTCCGTGCGTGCAAGCGCTGCCGACCCGACGTGTCGCCCGGCTCACCCGAGTGGAACGTGCGTGCCGACGTGGTCGGGCGCGCGATGCGCCTCATCGCCGACGGCACGGTCGATCGCGAAGGGGTGAGCGGTCTCGCGCGCCGCCTCGGCTACAGCGAGCGCCATCTCACCCGGCAGCTGACACAGGAGGTCGGCGCCGGACCGCTCGCGCTCGCGCGCGCGCAGCGCGCCCAGACCGCCCGGGTCTTGCTGGAGACCACCGACGTGCCGATCGCCGAGGTCGCCTTCGCCTCTGGGTTCTCCAGCGTGCGACAGTTCAACGACACCGTTCGCGGTGTCTTCGCCTTGACGCCGACGGAACTACGTCGCCGCGGCGCGCGCGCCGGTTCCGCGCCGGGCGTGATCACGCTTCGTCTGCCGTTCCGTGCGCCGATGCGCGCACGCGAGATCTTCTCCTTCCTCGCGACTCGTGCGATCCATGGCGTCGAAGAAGGGACCTCCACGCAGTACCGCCGCGCGGCGATGCTCCCGCACGGGCCGGCCATCATCGAGCTGACCGACGAGTCCGAGCGCGGGTGGATCCGGTGCGCGCTGCAACTGCAGGATCTGCGCGATCTGGGGGTTGCCGTGCAGCGCAGCAGGCGGCTCCTCGACCTCGACGCCGATCCTGCGGCGGTACTCGCGGTGCTCGGTGCGGACCCGACGCTCGGTCCGGCGGTGCGCGCCCGTGCCGGTCTGCGCGTGCCCGGTGCGATCGATGCGCACGAGGTCGCGGTCCGCGTCGTGATCGGCCAGCAGGTGAGCGTGGCAGGCGCGCGCACGATCGCCGCGCGCCTGGCCGATCGCTACGGCAAGCCGCTGGAGATGGCGCACGGCTCGCTGACGCATACCTTCCCCTCGATCGAGGTCCTTGCGGGCGCCGACCCCGATGACCTTCCGATGCCCGGCGCGCGCCGCACCGCGTTGCTCGCACTCGCGCGCGCGCTCGCGGAGGGAACGGTGTCGCTCGATCCCGGTGTCGATCGCGACGAAGCCGACCGGTCGTTGCTCGCGATCGGCGGCATCGGGCCGTGGACGGCTGCCGCGATCCGGATGCGCGCCCTCGGTGATCCTGACGTCTTCCTGGAAAGCGACCTCGGCGTGCGACGCGCGCTGGAGCGCCGCGGTCTGCCGGGCGATCCCCGCAGCGCGAAGGCGGCGTCGGAGGCCTGGCGGCCGTGGCGCTCCTACGCACTGCAGTATCTGTGGAGCTCGAACGATGGAGGAGGAGCATGAACGTTCAGACGATCCCGTCGCCGTTGGGACCGATCCGTATCACCGCCGACGAGGATGGCGTGACGTCGATCTTCATGGGAGCTCCTCGCCGTGCCAACCGGCCCAGCGTGTTGACCGAGGAGACCGCCCGTCAACTGCGCGCGTACTTCGCCGGCACACTCCACACGTTCGACCTTCCACTCGCGGCGGCGGGGACCGAGTTCCAGCGCGCCGTGTGGGATGCCCTGCGAGAGATACCGTTCGGCCGAACCGCCACCTATGGCCAGATCGCGACGCGTGTCGGGTACCCCGCAGCAGCGCGCGCCGTGGGCGATGCGAATCGCCGCAATCCGATCGCGATCGTGGTCCCATGTCACCGCGTGATCGGCGCTTCCGGCGCGCTCACCGGTTATGCGGGCGGGCTGGAACGCAAACAGTTGCTGCTGGAGCACGAAGGTGTGCTGATCCCCGCATAAGTTCTTCCCGAGGCGTCATGCCTGCGGACGGTTGGTCGTTGGATGATTCCGACGGTGTCGAAGCCGTCGCTGCTTCCATGTCCAGCACGATCCCCGGGGAGGGGTTCTATGAAGAAGTCTCTTTTTGCCGGTTTCGCCGGCGCCGCGCTCGCGGTGATGCTGATCGGACCACACATCGCGATCGGGGCCGGCACCCCGGCCAACAAGGCGGTCGCGAGCGGTTCCAAGATCGTCGAGTTCGCGCCCGGGACCGCGGTCCGGTTGATGTCCGCCACGCTCAAGACGTCTGCGCCGACCGACCTGCTGCTCGAGGTCAACCTGGAGTGCTCGATCCTCACGCACCTGACGACCGGCGGCGAGAACACCCTCACGTCTACGGCGAAGGGCGAGGTGCGGGTCTGGGTCGAGTTCGACGGCAAGACCGTTCCGATCAACAGCATCGGCTCGGGTTCCAGTGCTGAGCAGGTCGGGGATGACACCGACGAGGTCACGTTCTGCAACCGCACCTACAGCCGCACCGTGTCCGACACCGAGGACAACGGTGACGAGCCCGACGGCACCGACACAGAGGACGACTACATCGACACGAAGTCGGCACACTCGTTCCGGTGGGTCCGTCTGAACGCAGGCAGCGGCATGCACACGATCGTCGTCAAGGCAGATCTCACGGCGGAGACCGTCGGCGATGCGGTCGCCGAAGCATCGGTCGGCAACCGCACGCTGATCATCGAACCGACGAAGATGGCGAACCACGCGACGGTGTAGGCCCGTCCGTG
>JBKJXT010000367.1:0-5919 GCA_046716205.1 Actinomycetota bacterium | reverse complement strand
AGCGTCACGTTGCCCTCCTTATCGTCGTGGTCGTCGAGGGCCTGACGCAGCGCGGCCATGTCACCTATGTTCTTGCAGGTGCCGATCGTCGTCAGGTTGAGACGGCCCTCACTGATGAGACGCATGAGCAACGAGGTCACATCGTTGAGCTGAGCGCGCCCGCCTGCAGCGACCTGAGCGACGTCGGTGAACGGAAGGTCCCGTGGGCGCACACGATCGACGGTGCGTCCGTTGGCCGCGCTCGCGATCGATCCCGTGTCCAGGCCGCCGAGGTTCTGGTTCCCCAGAGCGCCGCCGAGCGCCAGCCGGATGGCGTCACCAAGTGAGCCGAACCCGGGGCGCACCTGGTCGATCGGCGCAGCCACAACCACGACATTGGCCGGAGGCGGGTCGATTCCTGTCCACTGGACGCGCTGAGTCCCGGTCGCGTTGAAGGAGTCCCAAACCTCGATCGAGTGGGAGCCCTCGCCCGGGCCGCCACCTGCCTGAATGCCCGAGTCGTTCTGCACCACGGTTGCGGCGACGTGCTGGATCTGCAGTTCGTTCGTGCCCGTTCCGCCGGCGACGGTGATACCGCCGGGTACGCCGATCGCTCCGTTACTGATGTCGAACACGAACCGGTCGTTGCCGTCGCCGCCGTTGATCGTGATGGCACCGATCGACTGGAACGGAAGGCTCATGATCGGGGTCGGCGGCTTGGCGCCGGGGTGCGCGTGGTGGAAGACGTCCACGAGCCACGGATGCTGGGTGTTGCGCTCGAGCTGGAACGCGTCGCCGGTCGTCGTGCCGGTCAACGTGAGGGTCGACTCGAGCCCGAGCGTGAGGCTCGCAGTCGGCAAGGTCCACGCGCCACGGCCGAGCGTGCCGACCAGGATCAGGTCGTCGGGCGCTTCGATCCGCTCGAGCGTCGTGACCATGATGTTCGGCAGGCCGCGGCCGAACTCGTACCACTGTCCGTTGCCGACGCGCCGGAAGATGCCACCCTCGCCACCGACCAGGATCACGCGCGTCACGGCGACCTGCACGATGAGGATCTTCTGGAGGTTACGCGCGCCGGCCAGCCCGTTGAGGTTGCCGGTGATGTTGGTCCAGGTCCAGGAGTTGGTGTTGCTGACGGCTCCGTTCGACGAGAACCACACTCGGCCCGCGGAGTCGAGGACGTACACGTTCCGCCAGTCGTTGGGATCGACGGCGATAGCGCGGACGGTGCGGTTGCCCGGCATGCCTGCGGCAGTGCTTGCCCAGGAACGGACCGGGACGACCGCGGCGCCGAAGCCTTGGCCCGCGCGCCTAACCCAGAGGGCGAAGCGTTTCGAGGCGGCGGGCAATGGCAGCTGCCTCGGGTCCGTGCCCACGTAGATCACGTCGTTCTTGTTCGAGAACCCAACCGCAGCCGGCTGCCTTCCTCCGAAGACGATGGCGTTGACCTGTCCGATGTTGGCAGCGTTAGGCGGACGGCGGACGCCACCGGACGTGACAGGCGAACCGTTGAGCAGCTTCAGGTCGCGCCCGTTGTTCCGAGACTCGTAGAGGAAGTTCGACCCGATCAGCAGGCGGTTCGGATCGACCGCGTTCAGCGCCCAGGGCTGGATGAACTGGATCGTGTCGTCCCGGAAATGCTGGGCCGCGCTGGTGAAGGAGCCACCCGCCGTGAGCCGCCGACCGCCTGCGCCCGCCACTCGAAGCCCGAGGTTGCCGACCCCGGTGAGACGTTCCCAGAGGTTGAGGTGAACGAGATCACCGACTGCGTACGTACCGGCGAGCGCGACCCCGGCAGCGAACTTGACCAGCCGGCCCGTCGCGATCTCGTCGATGTCAGCGATCCGGAAGTACAGGGGCTCGCGGGGCAACGTGATCCAGTCCCCTGTCCGCAGCGGAGAGCCGGCCGCCACGACCAGGGTGTTCGCGCCTACGGCGGCGATGGCCTGAGCCAATGGAACCGACATGGTGAAGTTCCCGAAGTTCTGCGTGCTGTAATAGATCGCTGGTCCGGCGGCGTGGACGATGCCGCCGTCGCCCACGCGCAGCGACGCCCACGTCGACATGTCGCGCGTGTTCTGGAAGCCGACGCCGTTGTCCTGGGCCCCGCCGATGATCCGCCCGTCCAGCGACCGATACCCGAGCGAGTAGAACTCGGTCAGGACCAGGTTGCCCATCAGTCCGTCCCAAGAGCGCGTCGGCTGCGCGACGTTGTTGAGCCGGTAGATACCGCCGTCATCCCCCTGGAGGATGTGGAGACCCTGGAAGACCATGCGGCGCGAATCCGCGTGCGGCGCCGATCCGACCGGTGGCGTCGCCGCGCCGTTGGGATCCGCGGTCTGGTTGTCGGTGATGGCCGTCCAGCCGCCCGCGCCACCAACGAACAGGCGCGCGCCGAACGTGATCGCCCCGATCGAGTTCGGGAACGCGACTCCCTCCGGCCTCCCAGGCTGGCGGTCGCCGCCCACGTAGACCACCGTCGCACTGCTCGGATCTGCGAGGATCGAGAAGTGGGTGTTGCCTTGCGCGCCCGGGTGCACCCCGAAGAAGTTCGCGCCCTCCAGCGTCCCCGGCACCGGCAGCGGGTCCCAGTCGGCGCCCTTGTCGTCGGTGCGATACACGTTGTGCAGGCGCGAGCCGCCGCGGAACACGGTCACGTTCGCCGCTCTGGCGGGCATCGGCGAATTGACCGTGATCGTCTGGTTGCCCGCGCCATCCGGCGCACCGATCGCGGTGATGGTTCGTTCGAAGTCGGTAGCTGCCGCGCCGAGGCGGAAGGTGACCCTGTCGTTGACTTGGAACGCGGTGTTGGCAGGCACTCGGAAGGTGTTCGAGTTCGCCGCGATCGGCGCGTTCGTGAACTCGATCAAGGGCACGATGATCGCCGCGTACACGGGCCGGTGCCCTGTCGGGTCCGCGGTGGCACTGATGGCGAGTTCGATCCTGTTGGTCCATTGGATCCGCTGGAGGTCGGTGTTCACCCGAACCCACGTCGCGCCGCCGTCCTCACTGCGATACACACCGAACCGTGGGATCGCCGCGTAGATCCGCGTCGCATCGCCGGGATCGACTTCGAGGTCGGTGATCTGAGGATAATCGAGTACGCCGTTCCCGTTCAGATCCTCGGCGGGGTCCAACGTTCCGTTCCCGTTCGCATCCTCGCCTGCGTCCAGCGCACCGTTCCCGTTCGCATCCTCTGCCGCTCCCAGGTTGCCGTCCTGGTCCGCGTCCTCGCCGTCGGTTGTCGGGAGCCCCGAACCGGGAAGCGTCGAAAGGTCGGTGAACGAGTTCCCGCCGACGGGCATCCGCGCGACCTGACCGCCGAGCGAGTTCCCGGGATCCATCGAAGACACGTACACGAATCCGCCGGCGACGATGATGTCTGTGATCGTCAGAGCGAAGAAGTGCCCGGGGTCCACCATGCTCCATGTGCGACCACCGTCGGTGGAACGGATAACACCGATCTGGGTGTCGTCTCGCCCCGAGAAGATCGAACTGCTCACCGTTCCGGTGCCTGCGTAGATCGTCGTCGGCGTCGCCGGGTCGATCGCTAAGGCGCTGATCGACAAGGACGGGAAGTCGTCGGTCAGCGGCGTCCAGTGGTTCGCGATCAACTCGACGCGGCGGTTGAGGATCTGCCGTCCCGTCCCCGTGTCGTTGGCCACGATCGGGCTCAGCTCGCCGAACCCGGATGCGGTCAGGCGCGCAGCCGAGACCCCTCGTCCCATCAGGTAGGTACGCACCGCGTCCGCGCGCGCGACGGAGGACGCTTGGCTGCTTCCGTCCGGGGAAGACGCGTCGACGTGGCCCTGAACGAGAACGTTCACGCCCGGGGTCGCCAGCAAGAAGGCCGCGTATTCGTTCAGCGCCGTCATGGTCGCCGCGCTCAAGGCCGCCGAACCCGTGTCATCTGCCGCGGCGTTCTGCTCGAACAGGATCGTGCGGTCGTTGTTGCGCCACACGCCACCGCCGACCGTGCCGATGAAGACGCGCTTGAGGTCGCTCGGGTCCACCGCGATCGTCTCGACCGCGCCGGACACCGGCTGGTCGGTGATCCCCACCGGCTGGTTGCCCGTCATCGGACCGGGGCCCTGCGACACCCACTCCGGCATCGCAGCCGCGAACGCGACCATGCCGGTGAAGCCCGCGTTGTTGAGCGAAGCCCCGATGAGCACGACGCGCTCGAACGCGTTGTGCGCGACCACGCGAGCGCCGATGGTCAGTTGGGTCGCCGACAGCGTCATCGCGATCGGGACGTCCGATCGCAAGGTGTCGAGGTCGGCTGCCCCGCCGCCGCCGTCGATCGTCAACGTGCCGCCGCCCGTGTTCGCGCCGACCGTGACGTCGTCCTGACCCTCGCCCGTGTTGATCGTGATGTTCACGGCAACCGAAGCCGGGATGTCCTTGATGATGATCGAGTCGTTACCGCCGAGCGCGTTGAGGGTCAGCGAGGTGAGTCCCGGCACGCCAACACGCACGAGCTCGCCGTCGATGATTATCACGAGGTCCTGCGGGCCCGCGTCGTATGTGAAGACGACCACGTTGGCGGCGCCGTCGAGGGTGATCACGGTGTCGGCGCCGGCGCCGACGGTGTAGTGCGAGAAGTGCGACAACCGCGCCGTGACGGTCCCATGAACGCGGTCCTGGCTCGACACCAGCACCTCGGGGCCCGTCACCGGGTCGAGGTAGTAGATGCGCTGGACGAGCGATTTCGCCGGCACGTGGATCGTGAGCTCCAAGTCGATCAGGAAGGTTGTGATCGCCTCGCCGGTCACGGCGTCGAGAGCGGTGAGGTCGAAGACCGGGGAGGTGCGCACGATGCCCCGCGTCGAGGTGAAGATTTCCCTGATCGAAACGTACGCGTCGGTCGGTAGCGCGCCGGGCGCGAACGTGAGGCGCGCGTCGCGATAGGAGACCGAGCCACCAAGCGCGGCGTTGATCAGCGTTGCGCTGGAAAGCGGAGCGAAGGCGACCGCATCCTGGATGCTCAGAGACGGGAGATCGCGACCCGCGAGCGCGCCGCGGAATCCGATCTCGAACCCTGTGGCCGTCTTGGTGACGACGAGGTTGCCCGCACCGAACGTCTGGAGCCGCTCGAGAACACGCTGGAGCGAAGATGCTGAGAGGATCCGCGGGAGGGGCGCGGTCGTCGCGCCGCCGAAGCTTAGGGTGAAGCCGGTGCCGGTCAGGCCGGTAAGGCTCAAGGTCTGGAGCTCGTCACCTGCGATGAGGGAGGCTCCGTTCACTCCGAGCGCGGGGACCGTGTCCGCGAGCGCGCCGGAGAAGGTGATGCTGAACTCGTTCACACCTGCGACCGGTGGGCCTCGAGCCAGAACGTTGACGTTCCCGCGACCGATCAGCGGGATCGACTCGAGTGCGGCGCGGATGGCCGACGCTTGCGCGTCGAAAGCAAGCGGCGCGGTGGTGAAGCCGAAGACCGTCAAGGTGAACGTCCCGCCGCCAGCGCCGACCCACAGGGTGGTCTGCGCAGGGGAGCCCGTCTGCCGGTCGCTGCTCGGCGCGCCCGCGATCCGAGCCACCACGCCGCCGTCCTTGACGGTCAACACGACCGCGCCCGCGTCGGGCGGTGGTGCATCTGGGGTGACGTTGGTTGAGCTCACGGCGGCGCTTGCAACGGTCACCGTTGGGCCGAAGACGACGTCGGGCTCGACGGCGTCCACCGCCGACAGACCGACGAGCCGGTCGGCCGATGCGAGCATGACTCCCATGTCCGTTCCCGCGAGCGTGCCGCCGATCGTGATGAGGTACACCCCGAGCGACAGAACCCTGACGCTGACGTCTCCGCCGATGGGTGCGAACGCTGCGTCGATCGCCTGCTCGATCGCAGCCGCTCCGCCCGCGACGGCGATCTGATCGGTCGTGACCGAGTCCAGGTGCCCGTCCGCGTCGACGTCGATCACGAAGCTCATCGTGAAGGAG